>VAZZ01000137.1:3213-8542 GCA_005884715.1 Alphaproteobacteria bacterium
GTCATCTCGAAGGACGGCAAGGACGTCGCAAGTTATGACAAGGATGAGGGCGGCGCGGCTCTCGTCGGTCCGAATGACGGGACACCCGACGGCAGGAACGGCATTTATTTCACGACATCGGGTCCGTGGGAGTCGGGGCCGATTGTCGGCCGCGTGCTCCATTTGTCGGCCGACGGCAAGCTCAGCGAGGCGGCAAACGACCTCCATTATGCCAATGGCATTGTCTTCGGTCCCGACAAGCGTCTCTATGTGAATGAATCGGAAGCCGGCCGGGTGATCTCTTTCGCCGTCGATGCGGACGGCAAATTGTCCGACCGCCGTCTGTTCATACGCCTCTATGCGCTGGGCGAGCCGCCGGACGCCTACCCGGACGGCATCAAGCTTGGGCCTGATGGCAATTTCTATGTCGGCGAATACAGCGCCGGAAATATCCTAGTCGTGACGCCGGACGGAAAGCTCAAGACGAAATATACAGTGCCGTCGGCTGGCTCACCGAACCTGACATTCAGTGACGACGGCAAGACCATGTATGTGATGGCTGTCGATAACAAGAATGGCGCGCCTTATGAAGGCAAGGTCTATGCGGTGAAACTGAAATAGGATTCTCGCGCCCAGCGCGCCTTCTTCAAAGATTAGCGGCCGAACTTCTCGGCGGTGAGCCAGAAGACCTCGCCTTCGCTGTCTTCCGTATCGAGCCAGAAGAAATCGAGTTCGGGATAATCATCCTCGAGGATGTCGCGGCCGCGGCCGATCTCGCAGAGAAGCCCGCCGCCCGGATTGAGGTGGCGCGGCACTTCGGCGAGGATGCGCCGGACGATATCGAGCCCGTCCTCGCCGCCATCCAAGGCCATGGCCGGCTCATGGCGGAATTCCGGCGGCAGTTCCTCCATCGCCACCGCATCGACATAGGGCGGGTTGGTGAGGATGAGATCGTAGCGCTCCTTCGCCACCGGCTGGAACAGATCGCCCTGGAAGAGATGCAGGCGCTCGCCATAGCCTGATTCATCGATATTGAGGCGCGCCACTTCCATGGCCTTGGGCGACAGTTCGACCGCATCGACTTGCGCATTGGCAAAGATGCGCGCCGCCAGGATGGCAAGGCAGCCCGAGCCGGTGCACAGGTCGAGGACGCGGCCCACAGAAGAGGGATCGGACACCAGCGCAAAACCTTCGCCGCCGAACAGGTCGCTGAACAGCAATTCGCCGATGAAGGAGCGCGGCACGATCACCCGTTCATCGACATGGAAGGGGACGCCCTGGATATAGGCCTTCTTCGTCAGATAGGCGGAGGGCAGGCGCTTCATGACGCGCTCCTCGATGCGGCCGAGCACGACCTCGCGCTCAGGCTTCGTCAACCGCGCATCGGCCCAGGGATTGATGTCGTCAACCGGAAGGTGGAGCGTCTCGAGGATCAGGAAGGCCGCCTCATCGACCGGACCGGCGGTGCCCTGGCCGAAGACGAGGCCCGCCTCTTGGAAGCGGCTGACGGCAAAGCGCAGCATGTCGCGAATCGAAATGAGCTCGTCGGCATGGGCTTTCATGAGGAAACTGCATAGCGGGCCTGACCGGCCCCGCCAAGGGTCAAGGAAAGCTTGCCCCAGGCGGGGCTGGTCGGCTATTTGTATGATATGAAAAAATCCCCGCCCAAGCTCAGGTCAAAGGCCTGGTTCGACAATCCCGACAATATCGACATGACGGCGCTCTATCTCGAGCGCTATCTGAATTATGGCTTCACCCGCGCCGAACTGCAGTCCGGCAAGCCGATCATCGGCATCGCGCAGACCGGCTCGGACCTATCACCCTGCAACCGGGCCCATCTCGAGCTCGCCAAAAGGGTGCGCGACGGCATCACCGCGGCGGGCGGCGTGCCGATCGAATTTCCCACCCATCCGATGCAGGAAACCGGCAAGCGGCCGACCGCAGCACTCGACCGCAACCTCACCTATCTGAGCCTGGTCGAAGTCCTCTACGGCTATCCGATCGACGGCGTGGTGCTGACCATCGGCTGCGACAAGACCACGCCCGCAGCACTGATGGCGGCGGCGACCGTCAATATCCCGGCGGTGGCGCTCTCTTCCGGCCCGATGCTCAATGGCTGGTACAAGGGCGAGCGCACCGGCTCCGGCACCATCTTGTGGAAAGCGCGCGAGCTTCTGGCGACCGGCGACATCGATTATGAAGGCTTCGTCGAGCTCGTCGCCTCGTCGGCCCCCTCGACCGGCTTCTGCAACACCATGGGCACGGCGACCTCGATGAATTCCCTCGCCGAAGCGCTCGGCATGACCTTGCCCGGCAATGCCGCGATCCCCGCCCCCTATCGCGAGCGTGGCCAGATCGCCTATGAGACCGGCCGGCGCATCGTCGAGATGGTCGCCGAGAACCTCACCCCCGACAAGATCCTCACCCGCAAGGCCTTCGAGAATGCCATCGCCGTCAATTCGGCGATCGGCGGCTCGACCAACTGCCCGATCCATCTCAATGCCATCGCCCGCCATATCGGCGTCGAGCTCGATGTCGCCGACTGGGAGAAGCATGGCTATGACGTGCCGCTGCTGGTCAACCTGCAGCCGGCCGGCGAATATCTGGGCGAAGACTATCACCGGGCCGGCGGCGTGCCGGCGGTGGTGGCCGAGCTCATCAAGGCGAAGCGCATCCATGAGGAGGCGCTCACTGTCAATGGCAAGACGATCGGGGAGAACTGCAAAGGCAAGCTCTCCTGGAACCGCGACGTCATCAAGGCCTATGACGCGCCGATCAAGAAACATGCCGGCTTCAAGATGCTGAAAGGCAATCTCTTCGATGCGGCGATCATGAAGACGAGCGTCATCTCGGACGAGAGGCGAAGGCGATCGTGTTCGATGGCCCGGAAGATTATCACAAGCGCATCGATGATCCGAAGCTTGGCGTCGATGAGCATACGATCCTGTTCACGTGCGGCACCGGCCCCTTGGGCTATCCGGGCTCGGCAGAAGTCGTCAATATGCGCGCCCCCACCGAACTTCTGAAGCGGGGCGTGCATTCGCTGCCCTGCGTTGGCGACGGGCGGCAATCGGGCACCTCGGGCTCGCCCTCGATCCTCAATGCATCGCCCGAAGCGGCGGCGGGCGGCGGGCTTGCTTTGTTGAAAGACGGCGATCGGGTGCGCATCGACCTCAACAAGGGCACCGCCGACATCCTGATCTCCAAGGAAGAACTCGAAAAGCGCCGTGCCGCGCTCAAGGCCAGTGGCGGCTACAAGATCCCGGAAAGCCAGACGCCCTGGCAGGAGATCTTCCGCGCCAATGTCGATCAATTGTCGGAAGGCATGGTGCTGAAGCCTGCCATCAAATATCAGAAGATCGCGCAGACAAAAGGTCTGCCGCGCGACAACCACTGATGCCATCACGCGTCGGCGAGCTCGAAGCGGGGATATTCGCGGACGAGCCGGCGCGCAATTTCGAGATCATCAGCGATGCGGGTTTCCGCGCCAGCTTCAATGCGCTGGGAGCGCGGCTGATGACGCTTCAGTTTCCGGATGGCTTCGATGCCGTCGTGGGCGCCGAGCGCGTCGAGGATCTGCTCGAAAGCGATGTCTATGCGGGGGCGATTTGCGGGCGTTTCGCCAACCGCATCGCGAACGGGCGATTTCCCCTCGATGGCAAGGAGCGCCAGCTCACCCTCAATGAGCCGCCGCATCATCTCCATGGCGGGGCAAGCGGCTTTCACGGCCGCATCTGGGAGGCGGAGATCGCCGATGACGCGCTCGTCTTTTCGCTCGTCTCGCCCAATCGGGAGGAAGGCTATCCGGGCAAGCTCGAGGTCAGCGCCACCTATCGCCTCGATGACGATGTGCTGAGCTGCGATATCGAGGCGACGACGGCGAGTCCGACCATCATCAACCTCACCAATCACGCCTATTGGAATCTCTCCGGGGCCGACAAGGTCACCGACCACGTGCTGCAGATCTCGGCGCAGGCCTACACGCCGACCGATCGGGCACTCATTCCGGTCGGCCTGGTGAGCTTCGTTTCCGGCACCGATTTTGATTTCCGCGAGCCGGTCCTGCTCGATGAAGCCTTCGTGGACGATGAGGGCTTCGACAGCAATTTCTGCCTCGAAGGCGAGCGCCATGTTCTCCATCATGCGGCAGGCATCGCAGCCGGCGGGCGCGAACTCGAGCTGTGGACCACCGAGCCCGGGCTGCAGTTCTATACGGCAGCCCATCACGGCCCGGCACTCAAGGGCAAGAAGGGCCAGGCATTGCGGCGCTTCGGCGCGATCGCGCTCGAGCCGCAGAACTGGCCCGATGCGCCCAATCATCCGAGCTTCCCTTCCGCGGAGCTCAGGCCCGGCGAGGTCTACCGCCACCGGATGGAATGGCGGTTTGGGACTGAATGAAAATGATAGTGGCGGTTAGATCTAAACCCAACCGCCATCGACGGTGAAATCCTGATTGGTGCAGGCAGAGGCCTCATCGGAAGCGAGGAACAGGGCGACGCGCGCAATGTCGATCGGATAGAGCTTCCGCTTCAGGCACTGGTTCTTCATGATCTCCTTCTCGCCTTCGGGCGTCACCCACAGCTTGAGCTGGCGCTCGGTCATGATCCAGCCGGGCGAGATGGTGTTGACGCGGATATTGTCGGGGCCGAGATCGCGCGCCAGCGAGCGCGTCAGTCCTGTGACGCCCGATTTCGACGCCGTATAGGCGGCCATGCCGCCCTGGCCGATCTTCCACGAGGTCGAGCCCAGATTGATGATCGCACCGCCGCCGGCTTTCTGCATCATCGGGATGATCGCCTGGGCGGCGAAGAACTGATGCGGCGCTCATCATGGGCGGCATTGTTGACGAGGATGGTGATGGGGCCGAGCGCTTTCGCTGCCGCGGCGATCGCATCCTGCAACGCCTTGATGTCGGTGATGTCGCATTCGCCGAACCACACATCGCCCTTGAGCCGCGCCGTGAGCTTCTCGCCCGCATCCTTGGCGATATCGACAAAGGCGACCTTCGAGCCCTGCTTGGAAAATTCCTCGACGATCGCTTCGCCGATCCCCATGGCGCCGCCTGAAATGAACACCGTCTTGTCCTCGAGGCTTGGATAGATGGCTGCTGTCATGACCGCTTTCCTATGTATGAACTCATTCCCTCCCCCTTGCGGGGAGGGGTTGGGGTGGGGGTCGCTCGCTGTACAATTATTTTGCATGACGAAAAATGGAGAGACCACCCGACCCCCACCCCAGCCCAGCGGGCCGACCCTCCCCGCAAGGGGGAGGGAAAGAATTAATGCGCCTCTTCCCAGTTGTCGGCGGCGCGGGCATCGACCTGCAAGGGCACCGCGAGCTTGATCGCGGG
>VAZZ01000002.1 GCA_005884715.1 Alphaproteobacteria bacterium
CAGACCGCCGCGGTCCAGTCGCATTCGAGCGAATAATGGCCCGACTTCGCCTGAAGGCCGGTGCCGAAGATGCCATTGGCCTTCTCGGCCTCGGTGATCGCCTTCACCGCCGCGGTGAATTCATCGAAATTCGTCGGCGGCGCGATCTTGTGCTTCTCGAGGATATCCTTGCGGTACATGGTGATGAAGATCGGGATATCGAACGGGATGCCGGCCCATTTGCCGTTGTAAAGAGCGAGACCCTCGACCAGCGGCTTGGAGAAGTCGTCGAAATCGAAGCCCGGCATCGCGAGATCGGGCTTGTCCTTGTAATACTGGACCGGATCGATCGTATCCTGCGCGAAGGTCGCGACCCAGGACTGGTCGAGATAATAGACGTCATAGGTGCCGAGCTGGCCCTGGACGTCCTGCGTCGCCTTGGCGAGCACCTGCTCCAGCGGCACGATCTCGATTTCGACATCGATGCCGGTCGCGTCGGTAAACTCACCCTTGATCTGGTTGAGCACGACCGTCGGCGGTGTCGCTTCCGAGGTGTAGCGCACCTTGGTGCCCTTGAACTTGCCGCCGACATCTTTCAGCCACTTGGTCGTCTCTTCTGGCGTCTGCGCCATCGCCGCGTTGCCGCCGAGATTGCCACGGAAGGGCCGCGTCGAGCCGAGGAGGCCCGAAGCGAAGGCCGAGAAGCCGATGCCCGCCATGCCGGTCTTGCGCAGGAAGTCGCGCTTGGAGATCCGCCGTGCGGCGAAGTCCCGCGCGGTATCGATGATGAAGGTCTTCTTATCGTGTTCCTTGAAACTCATTAAATCCTCCCATTGGGTTGAGTAGTGCTCGCCCGCGACCCTTACTCCTTGAGGGAGCCGAGTGTCAGGCCGCGGACCAGATGGCGTTGAACCAGAAGAATGAAGATGAATCCCGGCAGGATCGCCGCCGTGCCGAGTGCCGAGATGAAGCCCCATTCGGAGCCCGTCGAAGTGACGAAGGTGGTGATCTTGACCGGAACGGTGCGGATGATCGTGGTCAGGAACAGCGACAGCAGGAATTCCGTCCACGAGAAGATGAAACACAGCACCGCCGCGGCGGCGACGCCGCCCCTCACCATCGGCAGGACCACCTTACGGAAAGTCTGCCAGCGCGTGGCGCCGTCGATCATCGCCGCCTCGTCGACATCCTTCGGCACATCGTCGAAGAAGGACTTCAGCAGCAAAACAGCGATCGGCAGGTTCATCAGCGCGTGGATGAAGATGAGGCCGATATAGCCAAGGAACAGGTTGTCGGTGTCGCGCATGCCGGCCACCTTGTACATGCCGACCAAGGGGACGATGATGGCGATGGGCGGCAGGAAGCGCTGGCCCAGCACCCAGTTGAGAAAGCCGTCACGGCCCCTGAATCGCATGCGCGACAGGGCATAGGCGGCGAGCACGGCGATGATGACGGTGAGCGTGGTCGAGCCTACGGCGATGATGATCGAATCGATGATGGTCTGGCGCGAATCATAGGAGCTGGTGCCGCCGACGCCGAAGGTCGAGCCGCTTTCAATGGCGATCGTGGCTCGCGACCAGCCGAGCAGCACGACGGCGTAATTGATGAGCGTCGGGATGAAATCGAAGACGACGACCTCGTCCTTGTTGAAGATCGCATACATCGGCTTGATCGATGTCAGTGCCCACCAGAACAGCGGAAACATGAAAATGGCGACGGTCAGGACGGCGGCGATGTCGCGCAAGGTGCGTTTGGCGAATGACTGTTCCATCAAAGCTTCACCCGGAAAATCTTCATGAACAGGGTCGAGGCGACGATCACCAGGATGAGGGTGATCAGCGACAGCGTCGAAGCATAGGGGAAATCGCCGTTGAAATAGATGCGTCCCGCATAGGAGGTGATGGTCTCGGTCGCCGTGCCCGGGCCCGAATCCGTCATCACCTTCACATAATCGAAGATGCGGAACAGATCGATGCCGCGGATGAGGACGGCGATGGCGATGACTTTCGACATCATCGGCAAAGTCAGCTTGAAAAAGGCCTGGATCGATGAGGCGCCATCGATTGCCGCGGCCTCGAAAGGTTCCTTCGGCAGCGAGCGCAGACCTGCCAGCATGATCAGCACCATGAAGGGCGTCCACTGCCAGATATCGGCGAGGAGCACGCCGGCGAGCGCCGTCGAACTGTTGGCGAGGATGGGATATTGCGGCGACAGCAGGCCCACCGCATAGAGCGAGCGGCTGAGCACGCCGAAGGAGCCATCCAGCATCAGCAGGAACATCATGCCGGTGACCGCGGGCGGCACCACCAGCGGCAGCGTCATGAGCGCACGCAAGATCCCATAACCCTTGCGGTCGGTATCGAGCAAGAGAGCGATCAGGAGACCGAGCAACAGCTGGATGACAAGCGCGGTGCTGGTATAGAGCAGCGTGTCGGAGACGGCGTGCCACACGCGCGGATCGCCCAGCGCCTTGGCCCAGTTGTAATGGGGATCGAATACATTGAGCCTCGTCACCGGATTGCGCTTGTGCAGCGACAGCCACAGCGCATAGAGGAGCGGATAGATCCCGAAGACGATCATCAGCGCCGAGGCGGGCAACAGCCAGGGCAAGGGATGCTCGGAGGAGAGCCAGCGCCATTTGGGCATCGACCAGCCCGGCTGGCTCCCGAGGACCGCGTCAGTCACGCCACGGTCTCCGGCAAAATCATGTCCATCGGCCAACGCCTCCCATGGCTGCCTGGCCGCTTGAACTTTTGTAATTTGGCCAGAACAAATGTTATGCGAGTAAACGCGGCGCCGCCGGCGATGTCAATGGCGGATTTTGATTGCAAGAACCTTTCGGAATTTCAATTAATTACATCTCGGCCCGCAAACGGGGAAAAATAACGCCCTACTCCGCCGCCGCCAGAAACCGCGCATCGGCCTGATCGAGGCGGCGGCGGATCCGCGTGATGGTGAGCCCGTCATCGGGCACGCAATTCTCATAAGTGAGACATGTCCCGGCCTTCACCGGCTTCACAACTTTCGCCTTTTCCGCCAGGCCGACGGGCAGCCCGCCCAACGTCTCACCTTGTTTGAGATCGCGCTTGGCAAGGGCCACTGCCTCGGCCACCGGATGATCGAGCGGCACCATGTCCGCCCTTTTATGCAGGACCGCATGGGCCGCCGACAGCGGCACTTCGAGGCTGGTGAGATGGTACGGGCGGAACAGCGAGAAATAGGGGCCTTTGCCCACTTTGAGATCGATCATGCGTTCGATGAGGCGCGGATGATCGGCTTCGACGATGCAGAACACGCCGGGCGCCACGCCCTTGCCGATCGAATAATCGACGCAGCCGGCGCGATTGAGCACACCGCCTTTGCTGCGCGGCACGAGAACATCGGCGAGTTCATCGCGGCCCGCCGCCGGGCCATGCATGCCTGGAACATCGGGCACCAGTCCCGTCGCATTGGCGATCGCCACCATCTCGACCATCGTCTTCGAGCCGTCGATGAATTCGACCAGCATGCGCGCATTCATGTTGCGCAGTTTCGCTTCCGCCTCGTAATCGCCCGGCACGGCATCGAATTTGAGCGGATTGTTCTTGCCCTTGCCGGCGCACACGATGGTGAGGCCGAGCGACTGGGCAAAGCCGATGAGTTCGAGGGCGGCAGCCGGTTCATCGCCCGCGGCACCCGTATAGATGACGCCGGCGCGCTGCGCTTGCTCATGCAGGTATCGCCCGATGGTGATATCTGCCTCGACATTGAGCATCACGATCGGCTTGCCATTGGCGATCGCCGCAAGTGCCATGATGGCCCCCGTCTCAGGGTTGCCCGTCGCATCGATCACCACATCGATCCGGCCTGATCGCATTCGCTTCAGCGAAGCCCGCCCTGCCGTGACCGGCGAGCGTCAGCGCGGCATGTGCTTTGGGAACATTGATCTCCGAGATCGCACCGAGCCGCAATCCCGGCATCCGGGCCAGCTGCACGACAAGATCGGTCCCCATCTGGCCGGCACCTGCGAGACCGACGGTGACGGGACCTTTCATTTCCGCGTGCCGGCGCAGTTCCAGCGCCAGCGATGAAACATTGGCGATCA
>VAZZ01000136.1 GCA_005884715.1 Alphaproteobacteria bacterium
CGGACGTGCCGATCAGCCACTCGACCGCGCGATCGAGTTTTCTGCGCAAGTGGTACTGCTTGGGCGACTGGCCGGTCGTCGCCCGAAACAGCGCATGGAACTGGCTTTGGCCGAGCCTCGCCATGCGGGCCATATCGGTCACGCTCGCTATTTCGGTGTTTTCTCCAAGTGCATGAGCGGCATCGAGAATGCGACGATCGGCTCGCAGGGATGATGCGGATGCGTTTGCGGACCGCACCAGTTGCAGTCCGGTCAGGGCCACGCGTGCGGCATCATCGGCGCGCCGCGCATCGGCGCCGACCTCGGCACCCAACTGGCGGAACAACCGCCACAGCCAGGGTTCGAGGCAAGTGACGACAGGGCCTTCGCCCTTGAGGATGTCCGGCAGCGCGCCTGTTGAGAAGATCTCCGATTCCACATCGAGCACCAGCATGTTGCAATCTGCGCTAGGCACGAAATCATGCAGGTTCTCTTGCGGTATGA
Source organism: Alphaproteobacteria bacterium (assembly GCA_005884715.1). Classification (GTDB taxonomy): domain Bacteria; phylum Pseudomonadota; class Alphaproteobacteria; order Rhizobiales; family Aestuariivirgaceae; genus Taklimakanibacter. Next base: position 484 of record VAZZ01000136.1, read on the forward strand.
CGGCAAGGCAAGGACTCGCTACGACATCGAAGCGGCCTTCGATATCGATGCGCATAGATCCCTGCAGAGGAACCAGGAACTGCCAATAATCGTGGCGGTGCCGGTCGCCGCCGGCATATCGTCGAATTTCAAGGCGGGCTGGCATCATATCCCTCGTGCTCACAGGTCAAGGCGCGGCAATATACCGTAAAACCCCGATTGGGCGTCAATTGCTCCAATAGGCGGCGATGCCTTTGGCCGCAGACAGGACCGCGAGCACCGCCAGCAGCACCAGCACGCATTTGCGGAAAGTCACCGGATCCGCGCCTCTGAAGCTACGCGCGCCGAGCCAGACGCCAAGAATGAGGGTGGGAAGGAAAATGAGGGCGAGATAGAGTGTGTTCCAGGTGATGAGAGCCTCGCGGCTCAGAAAGGCAAGGCCGATCAGGTCGGTCATCAGGAAATAGGCGATGAGCGAAGCGCGCCCAGCGACATTGCCGGCCGGGGAGGCAAAATAGAACAGGATCGCCGGCGGTCCGCCGATGCCGAAAGCGCCATTGGCGAGGCCCGAACCTGCACCAACCGCGCCGGAGGCCATAGCACCCGGCATGGTCTTCAGCGCGAAGCCCTGCCAGAGAAGATAGGTGGCGATGAGAACGAAGATCGCCATAGCGATCTGCATCGGAGGCGCGGGAACATTGGCGAGCAGCCAGACGCCCAGAGGCGTGCCGATGGCGCAGCCGATGATGAGGGGAGCGAGCGAGCGCCAGTGGATGTCCTCATAGATGCCGGGCAGGAGATGCAGGCTGGCGGCGATCTCGAGCATGAAAATCGAGGGTATGAAGCTCGCCGGCGCCATCAGGAGAGAAAGCGAAGTGATGACGAGGAGTGAGAAGCCGAATCCCGAATAGCCGCGCACGATGGCGGCCAGGAACACGAAAAGCGATCCAAGCCCCAGAGTGAGCACCGACATTGATCGTCTTTCTTGATCAGTACCCCGCGAAGCTGCGCTCGAGCGCCTCCTCGACCCATGCCACATCTTCCATCCGAATGCACATGGGCGGGACCATCCGCAGGATATTGCGGTTGGCGCCGGACTTGCTGACCACAATGCCGTTTTCGCGGGTTCTCTCGAAGATCTCCGTCGTCTCCTTGGCCGCCGGCATCTTGCTCTTGCGGTTGCTCACCAGCTCAACCGCTAGCATGAGGCCATGGGCGCGGACCTCGCCAATGATCTCATATTTCTGATGCAGGCGCTCGAGGACCGATTTGAGAGCCGCTCCCACTCTTTTCGAATTCTGCTGCAGCTTCTCCTCATCGATGACCTTGAGGACGGCGCGCCCGGCGGCGCATGCCATCGGGCTCGCGCCATAGGTATTGAAGAAGAATTTCTTGGCGAGCGATTCAGCGACATCGCGGCGTGCCACGACCGCGGCCAGGGGAAAGCCGTTGCCAATGCCCTTGGCCATCACGACGACCTCGGGCAACACGTCGTGATCCTCGAAACCCCAGAAATGATCGCCGGTCCGGCCGAAGCCCGATTGCACTTCATCGATGATGCAGATGCCGCCCGAATCCCTGATTTTCCGGACGGCGGCCTTGAGATAGCCCCTGGGCAATTCGACGATGCCGCCGTAGCCCTGGATGGGCTCGACGATGAGGCCGGCGAGCTTTCCTGGTGTGGCATATTGGATCGTGCGGTCGATCTCGGCGAGATAGGCCCCTGTGTCGTCTCCGAAGATGCCGCGATAGGGGTCGGGATTGGCGATGTGGTGGATGCCCCCGAGAAGAGGGATGTCATGGCGGAAACTGCTGATGCCGGTAAGCGACTGGGCGCCGATCGTGGCGCCGTGATAGGCATTGCGCAGTGCCAGCATGTCGATATTGCCGCTGAAGGTCTGGGCCATGATGAGCGCGAGGTCGATCGCTTCGGCTCCACTGTTGGTGAAATGCACGACCCAGTCCTGGCCCTTGGGCATGCGCGCGGTGAGCTCCTCGGCGAAATGCGCCGGCACCGGATGATAGAACATCGTGGTGCAGTGCTGGAGCTGGCGGATCTGCTCCTCGACCGCTCTGGTTACGGTGGGATGCGCATGGCCGACCGAAATGCAGACATTCATGCCGAGGAGATCGAGGTATTTCTTGCCTTTTTCGTCCCACAGATACTGGCGTTCGCCATGTGAGAAGATCAGCGGCGTCTTGTAGGGGACAAAGGCTCGCTGTGACGCAGCGTAATACCTATCCCGGCGCCCGATAATTCCATCCGTCGACCAGTCGATGTCCAGATCTGCCATGGGTGTCTCCTCATCCAGACAGTCTTTCAGATTTGGGGTTTGATTCTAGGACCAGTCAGAAAGAGAATCGGGGCCATAAGGCCCCGGTTGTGAATTGTCGTTGCGGCAGAGATTGTGTCAGTTAAGAGCGGCTATGGATTCGGGCTCGATGAGGCCGATAAGGGCGCCCGCCGAATCGCTTACAACGGCAAGTTTGCCGACGCCCGGGATGAGTGCGGAGGGGCGCATGACCTCGCCGCCTTCGCGGATCGTATCCTGTTCCGCCTGGTCGATATCCGAGACCGTCAGATAGGTCATCCAATGAGACGGAATGTCCGAATAATGGGGCGATGTCAGCTCGAAAATGCCGCCTACGGGCTTGTTATCCTTGCGGGCGATCCAATAGCTGCCGCCATCGGGCAGCGTGGTCGAATCGAATTTCCACCCAAGCGTGCGGCCGTAAAAGGCCAGAGCGATCTCGGGTTCCCAGGTATTGAGTTCGTGCCACCAGGCGGGCTGTGCCAGCATCATCGATATTCTCCCTCTCGAAGGTCTGGTTTCACCGTCCGGAGGGGATATTGGCGGGGCTAAGGGGCGAGGATGTGGCACGATTAGGGCAATTTGGTCGCTTCGGAAAATAGCGAAATTTTCTTGCTTTCAGGGGTTGACGGGGAGGGGTGGGGTCAGTATGTTCCGCGCGTTTTCAGGTGGCAGGCAGTAGGCGCTTCGCGCTCCTAAACGCTGGCGGAAAACACACTTTGAACATTCAAGGTCATGACCACAAGGCCTGCCGGCTGTGGTCCTCTGGTTTTGAGGCGCTGTGCACCTTCATGAGCCGGGTGCGCCAGCGTCTTTGTCATGTGCGATGCCCAGCATCGCTCGGGCTCAAACTGTTTTGCGAAGGTAGAGATAAGGCCCTATGCCGACGATCAACCAGCTCATCCGCAAGCCGCGCTCCGCGCCGTCCTATCGGAGCAAGGTGCCAGCGATGCAGGCATGCCCGCAGAAGCGCGGCGTCTGCACACGCGTTTACACGACCACCCCGAAGAAGCCGAACTCGGCCCTGCGGAAAGTGGCGCGCGTTCGCCTGACCAACGGCTTCGAGGTTACGAGCTATATCCCGGGCGAGGGACATAATCTCCAGGAGCACTCGGTGGTCATGATCCGCGGCGGACGCGTGAAGGACCTTCCGGGCGTTCGCTATCACATCATCCGCGGCGTGCTCGATACCCAAGGTGTCGTGAAGCGCCGTCAACGCCGTTCGAAATACGGCGCCAAGCGTCCGAAATAAGGGGAGATCGAGAACATGTCGCGCCGTCACCGCGCTGATAAGAGAGAGATCAACCCGGATCCGAAATTCGGCGATCTCATTGTTTCCAAATTCATGAACAACCTGATGTATGAAGGCAAGAAGTCGGTCGCTGAGTCGATCGTCTATGGCGCCTTCGACAAGATCCAGGGCAAGACCAAGCAGGACCCGCTCGGCGTGTTCCATCAGGCTTTGGACAATGTCAGCCCGGCGATCGAAGTCCGCTCGCGGCGCGTCGGCGGTGCGACCTATCAGGTCCCTGTCGAAGTTCGCACCGAGCGCCGCCAGGCCCTCGCCATCCGCTGGATCATCATCGCCGCGCGCGGCCGCAACGAAAACACCATGGTCGACCGCCTGTCGGGCGAGCTCATGGACGCCGCCAACAACCGCGGCACCGCGGTCAAGAAGCGCGAAGACACCCATCGCATGGCTGAAGCGAACCGCGCCTTTTCGCATTATCGCTGGTAGCCCTGAGGAACAGAGATCATGCCACGCGTACACGCCATCGGAGACTATCGCAATTTCGGCATTATGGCCCACATCGATGCCGGAAAGACGACGACGTCCGAGCGTATCCTTTAT
>VAZZ01000138.1 GCA_005884715.1 Alphaproteobacteria bacterium
CATAGACGCCGATGCCGTCATTCGAGAGCCTGGCGGCGAAGAGCTTGGAGACCATCGAGGCCGCGGCCTTTGACACGCAATATTCGCCGCGGTTGATCGACACGCCAATGGCATTGGCCGAGGTGATCGTCACGATCGAGTGATGGAGATTCAGGACGCGCTCACGCGCGAGCAGCCTCCTGGCGAAAGCCTGGGTCAGGAAGAACAGCCCTCGCGTATTGACGCTCTGGCAGCGGTCATAGCTCGCCTCGCTGACTTCGAGGAGATCCCCCCGGCTTGCCACCGAGACGCCGGCATTGTTGATGAGTGTCGTCAGAGGCCCAAGCGCCCGCTCGGCTTCATCGAGGATCGCCGAATGACCGCTGGTCTCGGCAATATCGCCTGCGATGGCTGCGGCTCTGACGCCCGTGGCCATGGCCTCGGCGACGGCCGCATCGAGCTCCGCCGAGGGTCCAACATCATTGATAGCGACATCGAAACCGGCCCGCGCCAGGCCAAGCGCGATGGCTTTGCCGATGCCGCGCCTTGCACCAGTGATGAGAGCGACCGGACGGGGATCGGCCATTTAAGGGTCCGTTCTGGCGAAGTCCGGCGATTGACCGCCGGCCCGGAATGAAATAACTAAATAGTTACTTGTCGGAAATTCTGGGAAAGATCAAGTCCCCTCATGGCCCGTATCGTCACCGCCGCCGAGGCTGCACGCCGCATACCGGATGGCGCCGTCATCACGGTGAATTCAAGCTCGGGACTGTGTTGTCCCGATCATATGCTGAAGGCGATTGGCGAGCGCTTCGAGCGCGAGGCTCACCCGAAGCAGGTGACGATGCTGCATCCGATCGCCGCCGGCGACATGTATGGCGTCAAGGGCATCGATCATCTGGCGAAACCCGGTCTTATCAAAAGGATCATTGCCGGCTCCTATCCCTCCGGGCCATCGTCCTCCGAACCGCCGCTCATCTGGCAGATGATCGGGCGCAACGAGGTTGAGGCTTATAACATCCCCTCCGGCATATTGTTTGACATGCATCGCGAAGCCGCCGCCAAGCGCCCGGGTGTCCTGACGAAAGTCGGCCTCGACACTTTCGTCGATCCCGACCGCGAAGGCTGCGCCATGAACGCGGCGGCAAAGGC
>VAZZ01000139.1 GCA_005884715.1 Alphaproteobacteria bacterium
GTCCTTCAGGTTAACGCGGTTTCAGTAGGGCGGGCGATGGGTGGCAAAGGGAGAATTCGAAACTCCGGCAAACCCGGCTGGAAGTTGATCTGTCCGGATTGCGCAAAGGCTGGAGCCGGCTCGCCAGGTTTTCACCGCGGCGCGAAATGGGTGAACGGGATGGGCCGGCTGGCATAAAGCTTCGTCCACCTTCAATATATCGAAGGGAAAATGCGATCGATTGCTCAAAGGCATCTCATGGCTGGCTTACCCACCATAGGCGCCTGGGCGGCTAGACCACAATCGGCCCGGATTTGAGACGCGTCAGGACCTCAGGGCCACCTTCCGTTAGCAATACGGTATTGGACAGAAAGTCGTCGCCCTTGCCGCTTCCCATCAGCCAGGAGAGGATGTGGAAGCTCATGCCGGTTTTGATTTCGAGATCCGAATCATGCCTGAGTCCCGTCACCGAATTGCCGCCGGTCCAGGATGGCGGCTGCCCGATGCCGACGCAGTAGCCGCAATGATGGCGCCGGTAATGCTTGAGTCCGGCATCATCGACGACCTGCTGCCAGGCGGCATAGACGGTTTTCGCTCTGGTGCCGGACTTGATCGCCGATACTACCGCATCGAAGGCCTGGCGTACGATAGCTGCGATCCGGGCATCTTCCTCGCGCAGCGAACCTATATGGACGAGCCGGCCGAGCGGCGCGTGATAGCGCGAGACGCAGCCTGAGAGTTCGAGGAAGACCGGTTCACCTTTCTTGTAATCTCCATCGCCCCAGGTCGCATGCTCTTCGCCGAGCCGACTGCCGGGGCGAATGAAGGGCCCGAAGCCTGGCGGATGGCCGCCGGCTTGCACCATCGCCGCAGTGCAGGCGGCGGCGACATCACTCTCTTTTGCCCCTTCGGCGATGACAGCGATCGCGGCTTCCGCGGCCACATCGCTGATCCTGGCGGCGCGGCGCATCAATGCCTGCTCCTCGGCACTCTTGACGAGCCGCAATTGATCGGCGAGACCAGAGACGTCGTGCCATCGAGCATCGGCCTGGCTTTGCAAAGAGGAAGCAAGGCCGAAGCTCAGCCCGGATGTCCAGAATTCGAGGCCGATATTCTTGCCAGCGAGCCTCAGCTCCTTCAGCACGCGCGCCGCCATGTCCGCCGCGGTTTCGCTGTCGGGATGGCCGCGGAACTGCGCCGAATTCTCGCCTCGAAGACGGACGATGAGGAGATGCGGCGCGAAATAACCCCAGTGATCGAGGCCGGTCAGATAGAAGACATTTTCGGGTGAAGCGAAGATCGCGGCATCAAGCTTGCGAAGCTGGAGCCCTGCCCGGACCCGCATGAGCCGCTGTTCGATTTCAGTATCGCTGAACGGATTGTCATGCATGGGTGTCTCAGTCGATCACAATGAGTTCGCGCGCGACATCGCACAAACGCTCGCCGCCGCGGTCGGTAACGATGAAGGACTCCGAGATCGCGACGCCGAAATCCTCGAGCCAGACTCCCGACTGGATATGGAAACACATGCCAGACCTGAGCTCCGTGTCATCGCCGGGCCGCAGACTCACCGTGCGCTCACCCCAGTCGGGCGGATAGGCGAGACCGATCGAATAGCCGACCCGGCTTTCCTTCTTGAGGCCATGCTTCCTGAGCACCGCCTGCCAGGCCGCTTCGACCTCTGCCGCCGTGCTTCCCGTCTTCGCCTTGGCGAGGCCGGCATCGACCCCTTCGACCACCGCCTTGGCGACATCGCTGATTTTCCCCGGCGCCTTGCCCAGATGCATGGTGCGGGTCAGCGGCGCATGATAGCGCCGCCGGGCTCCGGCGATCTCCAGCATGGCAAGGCCGGTCTTCGGCAAGGGGTCATCCGTCCAGGTTAGATGTGGTGTGCTGGTGCCTTCACCGACCGGCATCAGTGGGCAGATCGCGGCATAGTCACCACCTACTCCTTCGACCCCCATGGTCTGGGCATGATAGATCTCGGCGATCACATGATATTGCGGCACACCGGGCTTCATCTTCGCGATGGCGCTATTCATCGCATGAGTGCAGATGCGGCCCGCCTCGCGCATCAAGACGAGCTCGGCCTCCGACTTGACGAGCCGGGCCCAGTTGACGAGATCGCCATTATTGTTGAAGCGCGCCTCGGGCAATCCCTTGGTCAGATGCGCATGGCAGCGCGCCGTATAATAATGCGCATCCATCTCGACGCCAACGCGCGCCCGGCTCCAGCCACGCGAGCGGATGAGCTCGGCAAGCTCGTCATAGGGATGACCAACCGCATGCTGGATCAGATGTTCCGAGAAAGGGATGATATTGCGCCCCGGCAGATAAGTGGTGAGATGGGCGCTCTTGGCGTCCTGGGCGCGGCCGAACCAGATCGGCGTTTCCTCTTGCGCGTGGACCAGCACACATTGCGGCACATAGAAGGACCAGCCGTCGAAGCCGGTGAGCCACCCCATATTGGCGGGATCCTGGCAGACGATCAGGTCGAAGCCGGCTTTGTCCATCCGGGCTTTGATTAGGTTTTGATCATGGTGCCGACGCTGGCCTGTTGCGCCGCGGCGAAGGCATGGGATGCGATGGCGGTATCTTGCGCGCCGGTGCCGGTGAGATCGCAAATGGTGATGGCGCTTTCCGAAGTCCGGCCCGGACTGAGGCCGGCGATGATGCTGCCGAGCTCAGGCGGCGTGGCATTTATCATGAGGCCTGCGGTGAGGGCAGCACGAAGCTCGCCGAGCGAGGCCGCCTGGCTGACACGGTCGCAGGCATAGAGATCGGCCAGCATGATCGCCCTCGGATCGATTTCATTCTTGCCGGCCTGGTCGGAGCCCATGGCGGTTATGTGCAGCCCCGTATGCAGCCATTCGGCGCGCAATATGGGCTTGCGGGCCGAGGTCGTGGTGACAACGAGCTGCGCTTCACGCACCGCCTGTGCAGCCTCCGACACGGCTTGCGCCTTGATATTGAGGGCCTTGGCGATGTCCTTGGCGCAGGCCTCGGCGCGGGCCCGATCGCGACCCCAGACCAGAACCCTGCCGAAAGGCCGCACCAGATGTGCCGCAATGATCTGCAGGCGCGCCTGGACACCGGTGCCGAGCACGCCGGCGGTCTCGACGGTCTTGGGTGCCAGATATTTGGCCGCGACCGCGCCCGCGGCCGCGGTGCGGATATCGGTCAGATAGCCATTGTCGAGAAGAAGGGCGGTGACAAGGCCGGTCTTGGCGGAAAACAGGATCATCAGCCCGTTGAGGCTCGGCAGGCCGAGCTTCGGATTGTCGAAGAAGCCCGGGCTCACCTTGATGGCAAAATTGTCGAAGCCCGGAAGATACGCGGTCTTCACATCGACCTCGCCATTGGCCTCTTCGATCTCCATCGAGAGGATCGGCGGCATGATGACTTTTCCCGAAGCCAGAAGCCGGAAAGCCTCCTCGACGACGGAAAGGACTTGCGGTCCGAGCGTCACCGACTGGCGCAATTGGACTTCGGTGAGAATGGCGATATCGGCCATATTCTATCCCTTCACCATACGATCGCCGACCCGCACCGGATCGCCGCGGGCAACGCTCAGGATCTGATCTAGATCGGCATTCTGGCCGGAGATGATCATGGCAGTGGGGCCGTCAAACCTGAGCTTGCCAGCGAGAAGTGCCGCGATGCCGACCGCGCCGCCACCTTCGGCGATGAGACGTTCCTGGCGGAACAGCGCCCGCATTCCGCGATAGATCTCCTCTTCGCTGACCAGCAGCGTTTCATCGACAAGGCTGCGGCAGAGATCGAAGGTCCATCGATTATCGAGATTGATGCCGCCGCCCAGCGTGTCGGCGAGCGAGGGCGCCTCGGTGACGATCACCGGTCGCCCGGCCTTGAGGCTTTCATGCATGGCAGCACCATGCTCCATGGTGACGCCAGTGATGCGGATCGCTGGCTTGATCGCCTTGGCCGCGAAAGCGACGCCGCCAATGAGTCCGCCGCCCGAAAGCGGCACCACGATCTGGGTGAGATCGGGCCGCTCGGCGAGGAGTTCGAGCGCGATCGTCGCCTGGCCGAGAATGACATCGCGATGATCGAAGGGCGAGATATCGGTCAATCCCTTTTCTTCGACCAGCCGGTCGGCTTCCTTTTGCGCATCGTCCTGGCTTGAACCGCAGCGCCTGATTGTAGCGTCGAGAGCGGCGATGGCATCGGCCTTGGCCCTGGGCACCAGATCCGACAGGCAGATGGTGGCCGGAATACCCAGATGACGCGCCGCATAAGCGATGGCCTTGCCGTGATTGCCGGTCGAGCAGCATACGACACCACGCCGGCGTGCCTCAGGATCGAGGCGCAGCAAGGCATGCGCCGCCCCTCTGATCTTGAATGCGCCGATCGGCTGGAGATGGCCTTGCCGTGATTGCCGGTCGAGCAGCATACGACACCACGCCGGCGTGCCTCAGGATCGAGGCGCAGCAAGGCATGCGCCGCCCCTCTGATCTTGAATGCGCCGATCGGCTGGAGGGTCTCGAGCTTGAGCAGGATGGGTTGGCCGGCCTGACGACTGAAGCTCTGGGCTTCGATCAGCGGCGTTACTCTCGCGAGGCCGGCAATAAGGCGCTGGGCATCCGTGACCTCGGCAAGAGAAAACCCCATCGATCCCTCAAATGTGCACAACATGAGGAAGGCGACCTCGTTGCAGCGCATAAACGGATTATTTAAGTGAAAATACATCTTCTCTTGCGGTGTGTCCAGATAAGATGTATACAACACTGGTACCCGGCGACGTATGAGTCCAAATTATTGCCAAAGACCGGGGCTGATCACGCTGTTTCAGGGAGAAACGCATGTCCAAGATGATCATTACCCGCCGCCATCTGCTGCAGAGAACCGCAGGTCTCGCCGCGGCCGCATCGACTCTATCCTTAGCGTCCTCGGCCTTTGCCAAAACCACCCTCGAACGCGCCAAGGCGCAGGGCTTCATTCGCATCGGTTTCGCCAATGAGGCGCCCTTCGGCTATGCGACTCCCGACGGCAAGCTCACCGGCGAGGCGCCGGAAGTTGCGAAGGCCGTGCTCGCCAAAATGGGCATTCCGCAAGTCGACGGCGTTCTGACTGAATTCGGATCGCTCATTCCCGGCCTCAAGGCTGGCCGCTTCGACATCATTGCCGCCGGCATGTTCATCAATCCCAAGCAATCCGAAAGGCGTCAAGGATTATTCGACTTTCAAGGAAAACAGCGCACTCAAGCTCGCAGTCATGGCGGGCGCCGTCGAGGGCGGCTACGCTAAGGACGCGGGCGTCGCCCAGGACCAGCTGGTGGTCCTGCCCGATCAGTCAAGCCTGATCGCCGCCGTGCAGTCGGGTCGCGCCGATGCCGCCGCTTTGACCGCTCTCTCCATCGCCGAGATGGCCAAGAAGGGCGAAGGGGTTGAATCGACCAAACCCTTCGGTGAGGTTGCCGGCAAATCGGTCAAGGGTCATGGCGGTTTCGGCTTCCGCAAGGAAGATACCGATCTCTATAAGGCCTTCAACAAGGAGCTCAAGGCTTTCATCGGCACGCCTGAGCATCTGGCGCTGGTGACGCCGCTTGGTTTCGGCAAGGACTATCTGCCGAACAAGACGACGGAACAGCTCTGCAAGGGCGAATAGACTCGCGCTGAAATGACGGCTGGGCGCCAAGACGCGCCCGGCTCCATAGGGCCCATCATCGAGAAAGGCCAAGCGTATGGGCATTCGCACGCTCATCGTCATGCTGGTGGCGTCGTTGCTGGTGATCGCCATTCTGGCGACGCAGCCAGCCTACAGCCTGTTTCTGCCGCAACTGCTCGAAGGCGCGCTGCTGACGGCGCAGATCACCGTGCTCGGCGCGCTCCTTGCCGTCGTGATGGGAGTTCTCGCGGCACTCGGCAAGCTCTATGGACCGGCACCCGTGCGCTGGCTCGCCAATATCTATATCGAGATATTCCGCGGCACATCCGCCTTGGTTCAATTGTTCTGGCTGTTTTTCGTCCTGCCGCAGTTCGGCATTAGCCTGGAAGCCTACACCGTCGCCGTGCTGGCGCTTGGCCTCAATATCGGGGCCTATGGCGCCGAATGTGCCCGAGGCGCCATCACATCGGTGGCGCGCGGCCAATGGGAAGCGGCAACGGCACTCAACATGACGCGCGGCCAGATGCTGCGCCGGATCATCCTGCCGCAGGCCTTCGTCGCCATGATCCCGCCCTGGGGCAATCTCTTCATCGAACTCCTGAAGTCGACGGCGCTCGTATCGCTCATCACTTTGTCGGATCTCGCTTTCAAGGCCCAGGAGATGAACCAGACGACCATGAAGACGATCCCGATCTTCACCCTCGTCCTCGTCATCTATCTGGCCATGTCGCTCGTCATCACCATTGGCATGCGGTACCTTGAAGGACGCGCATCGCGCGGCCTGGCGCGCGGGAGGACTGTGTGATGTGGGATTGGTCTTTTGTTCTGGAGATCCTTCCAGTTCTGGCCCACGCGGCCATCATTTCCATCGAGGCGACGCTCATCGGCTTCGTGCTCGCCGCAACCCTCGGCCTCGTCCTCGCACTCGCTCGCATCGCCTTTCCATCGACGGCCTTGCCGATTTCGGTTCTGGTCGAGCTGATCCGTTCCACCCCATTGCTCATCCAGATCTTCTTTCTCTATTTCGTCTTTCCGTCCTTCGGCGTGACGCTCGATGCCTTCACCGCCGGCGTCCTGGCGCTCGGCATCCACTATGCCGCCTATTGTTCCGAGGTCTATCGCTCAGGCTTCGACAATATCCATCGCGGCCAGTGGGAAGCTTGCACAGCGCTCAATTTGAGTTCATGGACCACCTTCCGCGACATCATCATCCCGCAGGCCATTCCGCCGATTGTCCCGGCACTCGGCAATTACCTGGTCGCCCTGTTCAAGGAAACGCCGTTGCTCTCGGCCATTGCCGTTCTCGAACTGATGCAGACCGCCAAGATCATCGGCTCGGAGACCTTCCGCTATACCGAGCCGATCACCCTGGTCGGCGTCTTCTTCCTGGCGATGAGTCTGGTTTCCGCCACCCTCATTCGTGCCGTCGAACGCCTGCTCAACCGGAGACCCGCGCGATGACAGACAAACCGATAGTGCGCTTCGACAAGGTCTCGAAGCGCTATGGCCCGCTGACGGTGCTCGACTCGCTGGAGCTCGATATCTTTCGCGGCGAGAAGGTCGCCATCATCGGGCCTTCGGGGTCGGGCAAGACGACCGTCCTGCGCATGCTGATGACGCTCGAGACGATCGATGACGGCGTGATCTGGGTCGACGGCGAACCTCTCACCCATATGGAAAGGAACGGCAAGCTGGTCCGCGCCGATCAAGCCCATATCCGCAAGATCCGCGCCAGGATCGGCATGGTGTTCCAGTCGTTCAACCTCTTCCCGCATATGACCGCCATGGCCAACTGCATCGAAGCGCCGATGACGGTGCTGGGCATGAAGCGCCAGGACGCCGAGGCCCGCGCCGCCGACCTCCTCGACATGGTGGGCCTGGCGCAAAAGAAAGAGCACTACCCTTCGCAGCTCTCCGGCGGCCAGCAGCAGCGCGTCGCCATTGCGCGTGCCCTCGCCATGCGCCCGAAGATCATGCTGTTTGACGAGGTGACCTCCGCCCTCGACCCGGAACTCGTGGGAGAAGTTCTTCAGGTGATACGCAAGCTTGGCAGCGAACATGACCTGACCATGCTGATGGTCACCCATCAGATGGGCTTCGCCAAGGAGTTCGCCGACCGCATCTGCTTCTTCTATCAAGGCAAGATCTGCGAGCAGGGTCACCCCAAGGAATTCTTCGGCAGCCCCAAGAATGACCGGACCAAGCAGTTCCTCCATGCGGTTCTGGAGGCCGGATGAGCTTTGCTGCCGATATTGACGACAGGCCATTGACGCTGGCGCGCGAGCGCTTCGAACGCATCTACAACACCATTCGCGACCGCATCTGTCTCATCGAATATGAGCCGGGTGCCCGCCTCGGCGAGGAGGAGCTGGCGCGCGAATTCGGCGTCTCGCGCACGCCGGTGCGCCGCGTTCTGGTCCGTCTCGAAGGCGAAGGCCTGCTGGAGAGCCGGCATGGCGTCGGTACTTTCGTCATCGATGTCGACCTCGAAGCATTATTGCCGGTCTATCGCCTGAGAATGGAGCTCGCCGCCCTCATGGGCAAGCTCGACCCGCTGCCACGTAGCCCTGAGGATCTCGCCCGGGTGCGCGCCCTTCTTGGCCGCTGCGATCAGCTCATCGGTTCTCCCGATCCCAGGGCCTATGCCCGCCTCAACATGGATTTCTTCCATGAGCTCGCTGCGATGATCGGCAATGGGCCCTTGCGCGAGATCTCCGAGCGGCTGTATTTCCTCACCAACCGGGTCTGGCTGCGCGCCGCGCCGCTGCTTGATCTCTCTGACGAAGTCGCGGTCTTCCGCCGCGAGGTGGCCGACATCCTCGCGGCCATGGAGCTCGGCGACTGGGAGAGCGTAGGCTATATCAGGCGCAGTCACATCGCCATGTGGGTGAGGCGCATGCAGCAATACCAGAAAGCACCGGAATGAAGCCGAATCCGATCACCGCGACCGTCGATTTCGAGCGCGACGGTGTCCAGCATGGATTTTTGCGCCTGCCCTATAGCCGCGATGACAGCGCCTGGGGCTCGGTGATGATCCCGGTCACGGTAGCGAAGAACGGCGATGGGCCGACCGCCCTGCTCACCGGCGCCAATCATGGCGATGAATATGAGGGCCCTGTCGCTCTGATGGAGCTGGCCTACCGGATCGATCCCAAGCTGCTGTCAGGCCGCGTCATCATCGTTCCCGCTCTGAACTATCCCGCCTTCCGTGCGGGCACCCGCACATCGCCGATCGATCGCGGCAACATGAACCGGTCGTTCCCGGGCCGTCCCGACGGCACTGTCACCGAGAAGATCGCCGATTACTTCACTCGCATCCTCGTGCCGATGACGGATGTAGCCGTCGATATCCATGCCGGCGGGAAGACCCTCGATTTTCTTCCCTTCGCCTGCATCCATCATCTGCCCGACAAGGCGCTCGAGAACCGCTGCCTTTCGGCGCTGGCTGCATTCTCCGCACCCTATTCCATGAAGCTGCTCGAGATCGACAGCGTCGGCATGTTCGACAACATGGTCGAGGAGAAGGGCAAGGTCTTTCTGTCGACCGAACTCGGCGGTGGCGGATCGTCTTCGGCGGCGTCCAATGCGATCGCCAAGCGCGGCTTGCGCAATGTGCTGATCCATTCCGGCATCATGAAGGGTGAGGTCGAGAAGAGACCATCGATTATGCTCGATATGCCCGATGGCGATTGCTTCACCTTCAGCGAGCATGACGGGTTGTTCGAGATCTGCGCCGATCTCGGTGCCGATGTGCGGAAGGGAGATATCCTCGCCAAGATCTGGCCCGCTGACCGCATGGGCGTTGCTCCCGTCGAATACAAGGCGAAGATGAACGGCCTTCTGACCGCTCGGCATTTCCCCGGCTTGATCAAGACCGGCGACTGCATGCTGGTGATCGCGGTGAGGGAGACGTAGCCGCGCTCCCAAACATTCTCCTCCCCCCTGCGGAGGGTTAGGGGTGGCGGTCTGAGTGGCCTTCAACAGATGAATCGTCAAGACCGCTCAGACCCCACCCCGACCCTATGGGTCGACCCTCCCCGCGAGGGCAGGGGTAAACAGCATCTACGCAAGATGGCAGCCGGGTTTGCGCCACTGGTCCAGATACTCATCGATGAGTTGGCGGTAACGCGTGGGCCCGAAGCTCGGGAAATGCCCGCCATGCACCACACTCACCGGCAATGACCGGATACGCTCGAAGGTGGCCTGATAATCGCCGCGGTCGGAGTGATAGGCATCATCGATTAGGGGACCGTCATAGACGATATCGCCCGAGAGGAAGAGGCCGGTCTTGCGCTCGAAGAGGCCGACGCCGCCGGGCGAATGGCCAGGCGTATGAACCACTTCGAAACTGCGGTCGCCGAGATCGATCGTCTCGCCGTTTTCGAGCAGACGCTGCGCCGGCGCGGGTTGGATCCGGTAGCGCTCCGTCCGCCATCCGGCCGGCAAACGGTTGAACATCTCCTCTGTTGCATATCTGTCGGCCAGAGTGAGGTCATTGCGCGGATCGGCCAGGATGTCCGCTTCGGCCGAATGTACGGCGCGATGGTCGAATTCGTGATGGCAGCCAATGTGATCGAAATGGGTGTGGCTTGCGACGCAGAGGAGCGGGCGTTCCGTCACCAGCTTGACATGCTCACTCAGGCTGAAATGGCCGAGACCCGAATCGAACAGGAGATCGCGGTCGCGACCACGCACATGCCACATATTGCAGCGATAGAAGGGCTTGATCCATGGCTCGTGGATGAGCGTGACATCATCCGCCATCCTGATCGTCTCATACCAATCCTCAGCCGCAATCATCTCGTCAGCACCAGCACATGCCTGGGATCGCAGGCGAAATCCATGACATCGCCCGGCTGGACGCCACTATCGGCCGGCAATCGCGCCAGCAATGTCATCGCAGCATCCTTTTCAGGCTTCGCGGTGACGCGTTTGAAACTGCCCTGGAATACAACATCTGTGATCGCGGCCTTGCCGAGAGACAAAGGTTGGGCGCCGATGACAACATGCTCGGGCCGGATCGCAAGACTGACCGCCGTTCCTCCCGTAGCCGCTGTCGTTAGATGCCATCGCCCGAAAACGGTCTCGATTTCATCGCGAGCGACAATGCGGCCGGAAAAGATCGTGCTTTCGCCCATGAAAGTGGCGCTGAACCGGCTCGAAGGCCTCGAATAGACGCGCTCGGCCGGACCCTCATCTTCGATGCGGCCCTGGCTCATCACCACGCAGTGATCGGCAAGCGCCATGGCCTCTTCCTGATCATGGGTGACATGAACGAAAGCGGTGCCGACCCGCTTCTGGATCGCCTTGAGCTCTTCCTGCATCTGCCGCCGGAGCTTGAGATCGAGCGCTCCCAGCGGTTCATCGAGGAGCAGGACCGAGGGCTCGACAACGAGGGCGCGGGCGAGCGCTACGCGCTGGCGCTGGCCGCCCGAAAGCTGATGCGGCTTCTTGCCGGAGGCTTCCGGCAGGCCGACCAGTTTCAGCACCTCTTGCGCCCGCTTGTCACGTTCGGCTGAACCCACGCCCCGCATGCGCAGGCCAAAACCGACATTGCCGCCAACGGTCATGTGGGGAAACAGCGCGTAGTCCTGAAAGACCGTCGTCGTCGGCCGCTTGGCCGGCGCCATGCTGGTGCAATCCTCACCCTTGATCAGCACCTGACCGGCGCTCGGCTGAAGGAAACCGCCGAGGATCGACAGCAAGGTCGTCTTTCCTGAACCCGAAGGGCCGAGCAGGACCGTATAGCTTTCTGGCGCGATATTGAGCGAAACATCATCAAGCGCGCACATGCTGCCGAAATGCTGCGAGACATTCTTGACCTGGACGAGCGGCGTCATGATCTGGGCTTTCGGAAGAGAGCAAGTTCGAAAAGCAAGACGAAGGCGATGGAGACCAGGAACACCAGCGATCCGATGGCATTGGTCTTGGGGTTGAGGCCGGAGCGCAGGAGATTCCAGATCTCGACCGGCAAAGTGGTGTCGAAGCGGGTGAGCAGGAAGGAGATGACGAATTCGTCCCAGGAAAAGGTCATCGACAGGAAGAAGCTCGCGAATAGCGCCGGCCATAGCATCGGCGCGGTGACGAGCAAAAGCACTTGCCATTCCCTGGCACCTAGATCGCGCGCGGCGCGTTCGATATTGGCCTGATGCTCGCCCATCTGGCTGTAGAGGATGGCGAAGCAGAGCGGCAGGTTGATCACCACATGGCCGATACCGGCGGCGGTGAGCGATTTTGGGAAACCGAGGCCGTTGAAGAGCACGAGCAGCCCCATGCCGATGATGAGATAGCTCACCGTGAGCGGCAGAGTGATGAGACCGCGCAAGACCGCCGAAGCCGGAACCCGGAAACGGGCAAATCCCCAGGCAGCAAGGAAGCCGAGCAGTGTCGCCATCGCCGATGAAATGACCGCGACGAACAGTGAATTGGGGAGCGCCGAGGTGAGCCTGTCATCCGAGAGCACGGCCTGATACCAGCGCAATGACGGCCCGGTGAAAGGCGGGATCGGAAACAATGTCGCCTGGAAGGAGAACAGCACCAGGGTTGCGACCGGCAGGAAGATGAAGCCGTAAATAAGGATGGCATAGATGCTGGTAGCAAGCCGGATCCCGCTGCGCATGGTCATGCCCGTTCGATCTTGAGCCAGCGGGCTGAAGCCAGATAGGCCATCGTCACCACCGCCATGAGCAGAATGGAGAGGGCCGAAGCGAGCGGGAAATCGCCGCGTCTTCCAATCTGCAGCATGATGAGCTGCGGCATCAGCAGCTCATTATTGCCGCCGAGGATCTGCGGCGTGATGTAGTCGCCGATCGCCAGCACGAAAGTGAGGAAGGCACCGACCATGATGCCGGGAAAAGTGAGCGGCAGGATGACATGCAGGAAAGTACTCACCGGACCGGCGCCGAGATCGGCGGCGGCCTTGCGATAGCTCGGGCTCAATTGCTTCAGATTGGCGAAGATGGTGAGCGTCAGCAGCATAACGAAGAAATGCACGAAGCCCACAACCGTGGCGAAGCGCGTATTGGCGAGCTGGATGGGCTCGGCAATGAGGCCCAATTGCAACAGCGTGTTGTTGACGACACCCTTTTCGGCCAGCACCAGGAGCCAGCTATAGGAACGCACCACGTAAGAAGTCCAGAACGGCAGCACCGCCAGGATCAGTGCCAGTCTTTGCCACTTTTCGGGGATCTGCTCGGCGAGGATCCAGGCAAAGGGATAGGCGAGCAGGATCGAGATGACTGTCACGATCAAGGTGACTTCGAGCGAGTTCACCAGAGCCTGATAATAGCTCGGATTGCTGAAGAACTGCTGGTAATTGGCGAAGGAGAAGCCGCCGCCCTCATGCAAGGTAAGGCTCACCACCGCCATGGCGATGAAGGGGGCGGCAAAGAAAGCGAGCGTCCACAGCACGGCCGGGCTCACCACCAGCCAAGGAAGCAGGCCACCAAATGTGGAGCCGCGCGCTTTCTCCGTCATTGCGGCACTCTCGGAACGAAAGCAGGTATTGAAGGTTGAAGCCTACTGCGCCTGCAGCATTTCGGTCCACACATCCTGCATCTTCTTGTCGAGCTTCTCATCCGGAGCCGGATAGAGCTGGGCGCGCGCAAGGAAGTCCGGCTGCTCGTCGAAGCGCAGCACCTTCTTCTGGTCATCACTCAGCGCCGCCTTCTTGTTGGCGGGCATGCCCCAATAGCAGGACGATGTCGCCAGCCGAGCCTGGCCTTCCGGGCTCAGCACATATTGGATGAATTTCAGCGCCGCATCCTTCTTCTGGCTGGCCGACAGCATCGCCAGCGACTGCGACCATAGGATGCCGCCTTCCTTCGGTATGGAAAAATCGAGTGCCGGATTCTCCTTGGAAAGGCCGGCCGTGACCCATTCGCCGCCGCCGACCAGGATATCGACTTCGCCGGTGGCCAGCGCCGTCTGGCTGGCGGTGACTTCACCGACGAGCTTGGCATTGGCCTTCATCTTGAGAAGGACCTCCTTGATCGCCGGCAGGTCGGCCTCGGTGAGCTCTGCCGTCTTCTTGCCGGCAGCGAGCGCCGCCATGCCCATTACCGGCAGGTAATAATCGTAAATGGCGATGCGGCCCTTGTATTTGTCGCTAACCAGCGACTGCAAGGTCTGCATGTCATTGGGATCGACCTTGGTCTTGTTGAAGCCGATGGTGTTGTAGCCGAATTTCTCGGTGATGCCGTAGCGCTTGCCGTCGATCTTGGTGAATTGATCGAGCATCACTTCCGGATAGAGATCGCCGAAAGGCAGCTTGTCTTCCGGCAGCGGCTCGAACAGACCCTTGTCAACGCCACGGCGTATGTCGATCGAATCGATCACCATGACGTCCCATTCGCCGGGCTGCGACTGCGGCGCCGGTCCCTTCGAATTCCTTCACATTCACCTTGATCCCGGTCGCATCCTCGAAGGGTTTAAGGAGATTGGGATCGGAATGATCGCACCAGACCAGCGCATTGAGATCCTCCGCCAAAGCGGGTGAAAGGGCGAGGCCGATGAGCGCCGTTGCCGACAAAGCGAGCTTGCGCAAGCCGAGCTTGAATCTTGAAAGAGATTTCATTGCTGGTCCTCCCTGATTTTTCTGTTCTGGGATAAAAAATGAACCTTTTCTAAAATTGAGTCAATTCTAAAAATATGCCAGGATGGACGGATGACAGGGTTGAGAGCACGCCAGAAGGCCGACCGGCACCAGAGGATTTTGCAGGCCGCGTCAGAGCTTTTCCGAAAATCGGGCTATGAGGGCGCCAAGATCGAGGCTATCGCCGCCATGGCCGAGGTCTCGATTGGCACGATCTACAACTACTACCAGAACAAGGGCGATCTGCTGGTCGCCATCGTCGCCATGGAAGTGAACGAGGTGCTGAATGCCGGCCGCAAGGTCATCGACAATCCGCCGGCCAATGTGGCGAAAGCGGTCGACCGGCTCGTCATCAGCTATATCGAGCATTCGCTCGTCTATCTGAGCAAGGAAATGTGGCGCCAGGCGATGGCGATCTCGACGCAGCAGCCGGAAAGCCCCTTCGGCAAGACTTATTCCGGCCTCGACCGTGCCTTGACCGACCAGACCTGCATCCTCATCGGGCGGCTGCAGAAGCTCGGCCATATCCGTGAGGACATCGATGCCAGAAGCGTCGGCGAGATGATCTTCAACAACACCAATATGATGTTCGCTTTGTTCGTGAAGAGCGAAGACATGACGATCGCCGAATTGCGCGCCGCGATCCGGCGACAGAACCGGCTGCTGCTCGAGGCCGCCGCGAGCAACGCTACATCACCGAATATCGGTCAATGATCCAGAGCCACGTGCCGTCGCTTTGCCGACGAGCGACTTCGGCCGTAACGCTACCATCGGGAAGCTGAGTTGAGGTCAGCGCAATGTCGCCGTTGATGACGGCCGGGCTCTGTTTTCCCTTGGCGAATTTCCGGCCCTTTGCGATGCCATCCACATAGAGCGCCCGGATGGCGTCATGGCCGATCGTAAATGGTCCCTCACCGCTGTCGACGATGGCATCCGGCTCAAACAGGGCCACCATTCCCTCCACATCACCGGCCCATTGCCGGATAATCAGCAGCCGCTCGAGATTCTGGGGATCACGTGCCGGCTCACGGGTCATTTGATCGTTCATTTAGACACTCCTGCAACGAAAGTCGGAAACTCTATACGAAGCGCTTTCAATGGGAAACACGACCCCCATAGTCCGACTGACACAAAGTCATCAGATGATTGCCCTGGATAGCCGCGATTTGAGAAATGCGCGCCCGGAGGGGCCTCAAATCTTGGGATAGCGCAGCTTGAGGCCCGGCACCGTCATCGGCGCCTTGTGCAACGACCACCCGCACCTTCTGCGCTTCATGGCCTTGGGCATAGGTCGTAACGACATGTAATCACGCCCTCAGGCCCCGTTAGCGCGGTTGATTCTGCCGGACGGGCCAGGCCCATGACGTGGAAACGTTAAGATTATTAAGGCGAACCAGGGGCTTGGCGGTATCCTTATTTTAATCATATTCCCCCTTAATGAGTGTAAGGATGGCGGAGAGGATCTGGCTAATGCTCAGGCCCTGGAAGGCTGGCGCGCTGGTGCTGGCTTCTGTGCTGCTGGTCGCCACCGGTCTCACATTATATATCGCCGGGCAGGGAAGCTTCGCGTCCAAACTGTGGGCGGATGCGAAATCGCGCAATATCCCCCGCGAATTATTCGATCTCGCTCTCGGCGCCTTTCAACCCGATTCAGATGTCCTTGATCTGGCCAAGAACCAGCCTGAAGTCATCATCAGTGTCGAGGACTATATTAAGCTTCGTGTAACTCCCGAGAGAATCGAGACCGGGCAGCGGATGATCGAGGAATGGAAGACCACGGTCACCGGAATTGAGAAGAAATATGGAATTCCGGCGGACACACTGGTCGCCATATGGGGCATCGAATCCAACTTCGGCAAATCCATGGGCGACAAGAATGTCCTTGGTTCGCTCGCCACTTTGTCCGAAGCGGGCTATCGCACCGATTATTTCCGCGACGAATTGCTGGCGGCGCTCGAGATCGTCCGCGACGGCCACATAGACCAGTCCGAGATGGTCGGGTCCTGGGCCGGCGCCATGGGCCAAACACAGTTCATGCCGTCGAGCTATGTCGCTTATGCGGTCGACTATGATGGCGATGGCCGCAAGGACATCTGGAAATCGGTTCCGGACTCGCTGGCATCGACCGCCAATTATCTCAAGCAAAGCGGCTGGCGCCGCGACGTCGACTGGGGCTACGAAGTGAAGCTCCCGGCAGGCTTCGATTTCGGCAAGGCCTGGAAGAGGAATAGCATACCGCTTCGTGACTGGGCGAAGATGGGAGTGGCACGGATAGATGGAAAGCCATTCTCGCAACCAGACGAACCGGCGCGCTTCTATCTGCCATCAGGCGGAGTCGGACCGGCATTTCTGGTTACCAAGAATTTCGATGTGATCAAGCGCTACAACAATTCCGATTCCTATGCGCTGGCGGTCACCCATCTGGCCGATCGCATCGACGGCGGCAACGACTTCGTGCGGGCTTGGCCCGCCGACGCGCTCCCGCTTTCGCGGGCGGAACGAGAAGAACTGGCGACACTCATCGCGGCCCAGGGTTTCAAGCCGGGCAAGTCCAATGGTCATCTCAGCCAGACCATGCGCCTGGCGATCATCAAATTCCAAAAGAAGGAAGGGCTTCTGGCCGACGGCCACCCTTCGCATGCCTTGCTTCAGCGCTTGCGAAGCGCCAGCTCAATCGCATCCGGGCAAAAGACTTAGAACTCGTACAGTTTCTCGGAAATTCTTTGCAGGGCTTCACCAACTTTCCCCTTCTCCCGCTTGCGGGAGAAGGTGGCCGACAGGCCGGATGAGGGTGTTGGGCAATCGATCACTAATGCTGACGGCGCCAGTTGACCATTCAAGCTCGAACCGATGCGCAAGGCGGTCTATGACGCGATCGCGCGGCATGACGCCGAGGGAGCACGCGCGACCAAGCAGCATCTCCTGTCTGAAACGCATGAATTCATGAACCCCCATATCCACGCACTTCCCCGGCTGGAACCTGAGAGCCGACGTTCCTAGATCACAATTACAAGTCCGTAACAAATTGATACATGGCATAAATAATTTTCTGATCCATGTGGCGCACGGCTTTCGCCGCAGACTGCCTCCCGGCCTGTTCGTCTTGACGGCCCACAATGGAATGAAATCTCAATGGCCCGACGCCGCGTAACCGTACTTGATCTCGTCACCAGAGGTCCGACCAAGGGGCTGTTCTCCCGCATCATGAATGCCAATCTGGCGAGCGTCATGCCTCAGGCGATCGCCGCATGGTGCGAAGAGCTTGGCCATGACGTCAGATATGTCTGCTACACCGGCCGCGAAGATCTGAATGCCTTGATTTCCGATGAGACCGACATCGTGTTCATTGGCGCATTCACTCGTTCAGCCTTCACCGCCTATGCCATCAGCAATCTCTATCGCAAGCGTGGCGTCGTGACGGTCCTCGGCGGCCCGCATGCGCGCTGCTATCGTGAAGATGCCGCCCGCTATTTCGATTACGTGCTGGGCTTCACCGACAAGACCATCATCGACCAGGTCATGCGCGAAATGGCGCCGGCTTTGTCTGTTGGCCAGTCGCTCAATGCCAAGGCGCAGCCCCAGGCCCTGCCGGGCATCGCATCACGATGGAAATATATTGAGGCGATGCTGGCTAAGGCGCCGTTTCTGGGGATTGTTCCGACCATCGGCAGCATGGGATGTCCTTACACCTGCAGCTTTTGCATCGACGCAACTGTCGACTATCAGCCTTTCTCCTTCGATGACCTGCGCCATGATCTCAAGTTCCTGCTGACCAAGGTCAAGCGGCCGATCGTCGGCTGGCACGACCCGAATTTCGGCATCCGATTCAATGACTATTTGGCTGCCATCGAGGATGTCGTGCCGCCGGGCCGGATGAGATTCATCGCTGAAAGCAGCCTCAGCATTCTTTCCGAAGATCGGCTGAAGCGGTTGCAGACCAATGGATTTGTCGGAATGATGCCCGGCATCGAATCCTGGTTCGAGCTTGGAAACAAGTCCAAGACCGGCAAGAATGTCGGCGTCGAGAAGGTCAGGCAGGTTGCGGATCACGTCAACACTATCCTGCGCCATATTCCGTTTGTGCAGACGAATTTCGTTCTGGGCCTCGACAGCGACATCGGGTCCGAGCCTTTCGAACACACCAAGCGGTTTCTGGATCTGAGCCCGGGATCATATCCGGCCTTCTCCATGCTCACCGCCTATGGCAGTGCGGCCCCGCTCAATCGCGAACTTCAGCGCGCGGGCCGCGTGGTGCCGGTACCTTTTCCATTCCTTGATGGCAATCACGCCATGAATGTCCGGCCTCTGAACTATGACTGGACTGAAATCTACGCCCACGCGGCCGACATAACTCAATATGCGATGAAGGGACGTCGCATGCTGCGGCGGTGGCAGGCGAATAGCGGCACGACCCGCTGGGTCAATCTGATCAGGTCGAGCTCGTCCAAAAGGGCAAAATTCCAGAGGACGATGCATGAGGCTCTGAAGACGGACCAATCCTTGCGCCGGTTCTTTGACGGCGTCACGAGAGAAATCCCTTCATTCTATGTCAGCCGGGTAAGAGCCGGCCTCGGCCCGCTTTGGGATGCGTTGCCCCGCGCGGCCCTGATCCACAACGAGAATACATTCTCTCAGCCCTTATCCGGCGCGCCAATATTAGGCCCGGCGCTGATTGCCGTGTAGCTTGGCCGGATAAAATCGGTGTCCGGTCCCGTTATACCCTGATTTGAGTTGATCCTTGCAAATTCAGCTGCCGCGGCCCATATGTAGTGTCTTGAAATATCGACCAGCCCACGCGCTTGCCGGAAAATCCTGAGCGTCGATCGCCAAGCCTGGGTTCGGTCACAGCTAAGGAACGGAAATATGGCTAAACGAAGCGTAAGTGAGTCTAAGGCTGACGCGACGCATCTTGCGGCGATGCGCATCATCGATGCGGAAGCCCTGCATCGCCGGATGAAGACCGCGCGCCTCAAAGCGTTGCGTCTGGCGAGCGAATCGCAAGATGGAAAGGTGGGGCCAACGGCAACGCGAGCGGCTAAAGCCAAGTCCAAGCGCGGCCGGATTCTCGCTTAGCTGTTCTCCGCTGCTCGCTCGCTTGAGGGATCGCACATGGCCTTTCCACCGAACTACAACCAGAATCGCAAAGACCGGGAGCGCGCCAGGAGTCAGAAGGCGCAGGAAAAACAGGCGCGCCGCGAAGAAAAGAACCGTGAGCGGAAGGCCGACCAGACTGAGGAGCCGGCCGCTGATCAAGTCGCCGGCAAGGAGAACCAGTAAATGGGAAAGAAACGGGAGCGTGTCGAAACCGGATTCGTGATGTTCGATATCATCTACCAGGACGGCACCAGAAGCTCGCATCGAAAGATCCCTGCCTCGCAGATCGGCGGCCTCGACGGCGACAGCAACGCCAAATCGCTAATTGAAGAACAGGACCGCAAGATCTCCGATATGTCGGGCGTGCGCAGAGGCCCGATCAAGACTATTGTCCGGTCACAGGGGCAATAAGACATATGCCACGGCCAAGTCCGATTTCCGTCTGACTGTCCTTCAGGGGACAGGACTTCCTGAAAAGGCGCTCAAGTCAAACTGGCGGCTGGTCGCCAATCGCAAGAAAGTTCCCAAGATTATCGCCGACGAAATTGAACGCGCCGGCTTCTCCATCACCAGGCCGAAGCGCCCGGCTGTGTAGGCTGCGTTCCTAACCCCTTCGAACGCTGCTCCACGGGGAATAACTGCGATTGAAGTGGCGTAGGAACAAATAGGCGCGGGATTCAACCCGACGAAGGAGGATTCTATGACCAGATTGATTCTTTGCTCTCTTGCAATTGCTTCGCTGGCCTCGGCGACGACGGCCTTTGCGGCAGGTATGCTGACCGATCCCAAAGGGATGACGCTCTATACCTTCGACAAGGACAAGGGCAAGATATCATCCTGCTACGACAAATGCGCCAAACTCTGGCCGCCTTATGCCGTCCAAAAGGGCGAAAAGATGGGCAAGGACTGGGCCAAGACGAAGCGCAAGGACGGTTCCATGCAGTGGACCTATGACGGCCACCCGCTTTGTTACTATGCGAATGACAAGAAGCCCGGCGATGCCACGGGTGATGGCAAATTCGGCGTCTGGCATGTCGTAAAGGAATGATGCCAGCCGCATTCAGGCAAGCCTGAGCGGCGCTCGACGCCTACCAGGGACCTTGAGTTCGAGGCTGCCATTATACGCTTCGCTATCGCGTTCGACCGATGTCGTATGGCCGCCGGTCAGGCCCAGCGAATGCGCCGAATGAATTGCAGGATAGCGACGCGGCATTATTCCGGTTCTTCAGTATCCCATCAATTGCGCCGCTTTCTCCGCGATCATCACCACTGGTGCATGGGTGTTGCCCGAGATAATTGTCGGCATGATCGATGCATCGGCAATTCGCAAGGCCTCGATTCCGTGCACGCGCAAGTTGGGATCGACCACGCTCTGCCGGTCGACACCCATTTTCGCCGTCCCCACCGGATGGAAGATCGTAGTGGCGATGTCCCCCGCAGCGCGCGCCAGATCTTCCGGTGCCTGAATCTCGGTGCCTGGCTTGAATTCCTCCGGCCGGTAGCGCCGCAGCCGTTCGGTCCGCATCAACCTTCGGGCAATGGTGATCGATGCCACTGCCACCTCCCGGTCGCCTTGTGTCGACAGATAATGCGGAGCGATATCGGGATGTACCGCAGGATCGGGCGAGACGATCCGCACCGAGCCCCGCGATTCCGGACGCAGATTGCACACCGATACCGTGATGGCAGGGAAGGAATGCAAGGGCTCGCCGAAGCGCTCGAGCGACAAAGGCTGGACATGAAATTCGACATTGGGTGTGGCGAAGCGCTCGTCCGAGCGCATGAAGATGCCGAGCTGGCTCGGCGCCATCGCCATCGGACCCGACCGGCGCAGCGCATATTCTAGCGCGATGCGCGCCTTGCCAGTGATCGTCGCCTGTCTCTCATTAAGCGTATCGGCGCCGGATATCCTGAAAGCGGTACGGATCTGCAAATGGTCCTGCAGATTCTCCCCCACCCCCGGTAGATCGTGAAACACAGGAATCCCGTGTTTTGACAATAGCCCCGCCGGGCCGATGCCCGACAGCTGCAGCAGCTGCGGGGTGCCGATTGCCCCGGCCGCCAAGATGAGTTCGCCCTTGATCTGAAGGTGCACGGCCTCGCCATCGAGCCTGAAATCGAGGCCGGTGGCGCGCATGCCGGAAAATGAAATGCGCTCGGCATGAGCCTTGCTCAATATAGTCAGGTTCTTCCGATGACGCACCGGCTTCAGGAAGGCGCGCACCGAGTTGAAGCGGAATCCCGCTTTCTGGTTGACCTCGAAATAGGAAGAGCCGTGATTGTCACCGCTGTTGAAGTCATCGATCCGCGGGACGCCGAGTTCCTCCGCGGCCTCGCGCACCGCATCGAGGATCGGCCAGGACAGCCGCTGCTTCTCTACCCGCAATTCGCCATCCCGGCCGTGGAAAGGTTTACCAAGACTGTGATGGCTTTCCGACTTGCAGAACAGCGGCAGCACGTCATCCCAGCCCCAGCCAGGATTGCCGAGCTGCCGCCAGTGATCATAATCGCGCGCTTGCCCGCGCATGTAGATCATGCCGTTGATCGACGAACAGCCACCCATGACCTTGCCACGCGGATAAGGGAGAGATCGGCCATTGAGTCCGTCTTCCGGGGCGGTCTTGTAGCCCCAGTCGGTGCGCGGATTGCCCATGCAATAGAGATAGCCGATGGGAATGTGAACCCAGTGATAATTATCGGAACCACCCGCTTCGATGAGCAGCACGCGATTGGAGGGGTTGGCGCTCAGGCGGTTGGCCAGTACGCAGCCTGCCGATCCCGCACCGACGATCACATGATCCCACGATCCCAGAAGACGGCGCTCAGTCACATGAACTCCGCTCGCCATGACTCTCTCCGGCACTCTTCAGAATGACCGTCCGACTGTGATGGATTGGTTTGGCATGCACCCGCCAGCATCAGCCCACTCTGTATGGGGCCCAGACCTGAGTCAATGCGTGCGATTATTCGCGGCAAAAGAAGAACACGTCGATCCGGGTCGTGACGGGCCTGCGACGTCGGCTCTATTTGATCCGATTATAAGCTTCGGTGAAGCCTTCGAGCGACATCGGCAGGACCATCGGCTTCTTGTTCAGATACTGGAAGGTGATATTGAGCTTGTCGCCATTGAGCATCTGCCTGAGCAAGGTATCGGAGACCGGGAAGCCGACGAAGCAGCCATTGGCATTGCAGGTCTGAAACGGATAATTCTGCGTCAGATCGCCGTCGACATCGACATTCACGCCCGCCGGCAGGAACAGGTTGAGCGGCACCTGGACCATGCTCACCGGCTTCTTGGTGTCGGAGGGAATGCGTTCGTGCGCTCATGGCTATCGGGACATATGAGCACATGACGTTCGCCGATCGATGACCGCGTTTCGCCGAGTGACTGCCGCATGATGACCTCGCTGGAATCCTTCCCCGTGGGTAGTTGGGCGGTGCGGGAAAGTCAACGCCCGGTGCTTTCGACGGCAACTTGCACCGCCCGTCACCGGCACGCTAATCATGCTGCATCATGTCCGATTATCTCGCCCAATCCGATCCCGGCCAACGCATCCTCGGCCGCTGCGACGAATTGGCGGCGATCAGCCGGACGGGCTCCGGCGTCACCCGCCTCTACCTCACCGGCGAACACCGGGCCGCCATGGCGCTGGTCGCCCAATGGATGCGCGAAGCCGGCATGGAGGTCCACACCGACCAGGCCGCCAATGTTATTGGCCGCTACCCTCCCGCCACGGGCGAAAGCGGCTATCTCCTCATCGGCTCTCATATCGACAGCGTTATCGATGCCGGAAAATATGACGGCCCGCTTGGCGTCATCACGGCCATCGACTGTGTTGCGATCATCAACCGCGACAAACGGCGCCTGCCCTTCGGCATCGAGGTCCTGGCCTTTGGCGATGAGGAAGGAACCCGCTTCGGCACCACGCTGATCGGCAGCCGCGCCGTCGCCGGTTCCTTGACGCCGCAGGATCTGGCGATCACGGACAAGGATGGTGTCTCGGTCGAAAACGCCCTGCGGGTCTTTGGCCTCGATCCGACGGCACTTCCGTTGGCGGCGCGCAAGCGTGAGGATGTGCTCGCTTATGTCGAAGTCCATATCGAGCAGGGTCCGGTTCTCGAACAGGCGGATTTGCCGGTCGGCATCGTCACATCGATATCAGCCCAGATCCGCAAGATCGTGACCCTCACAGGCGAGGCCAATCACGCCGGCACCGTGCCGATGCGCCTGCGCCACGATCCATTCCTGGCGGGCGCCGAGGTGGGACT
>VAZZ01000140.1 GCA_005884715.1 Alphaproteobacteria bacterium
GATAGGCGTCAGCGAGGATTGAGGGGACTATGACGGTCGCGAGCTTGTTCTTCTATCTGTTCTCCGTGGTAGCCACCGCCTCCGCGGTGATGGTCATTTCATCGCGCAATCCCTTTCATTCGGTCCTGTTCCTGATCCTGACCTTCTTCAATGCGGCGGGCCTCTTCATCCTCATGGGTGCTGAATTCCTGGCGCTGATCCTGATCGTCGTCTATGTCGGCGCCGTCGCGGTGCTGTTCCTCTTCGTGGTGATGATGCTCGATGTCGATTTCACCGAACTGCGCCGCGGCACGCTGGGTTATCTGCCGATCGGCGGCGCCATCGGCATGATCCTGCTGGTCGAATTGCTGCTGGTGCTCGGCACCTGGCATTTTTCGGGCGAAGCCGGAAAGATTGCCGAGCCGATCCTGGCGGGTGGCGGGGTGACCAATACCGAAGCGCTCGGCCTGATCATCTATACGAAATACTTCTTCTACTTCCAGGTGGCGGGGCTGGTGCTGCTCGTCGCGATGATCGGCGCCATCGTGCTGACGCTTCGCCACAAGCAGGGGATCAGGCGCCAGAACATCAACGACCAGGTGGCACGCAATCCAGCGAGCGCCATCGAAATCCGCCAGGTCAAGCCGGGGCAGGGGATTTGACGATGACCATCACGCTCGGACATTTCCTCACCGTCGCCGCCATCCTCTTCACCATTGGCGTATTCGGCATCTTCCTCAACCGCAAGAATGTCATCATCATCTTGATGTCGGTCGAGCTCATGCTGCTTGCCGTCAATATCAATTTCGTCGCCTTCTCGGCCTATCTGAACGACCTCATGGGCCAAGTCTTCGCGCTGTTCGTTCTGACCGTCGCCGCCGCCGAGGCCGCGATCGGGCTTGCCATCCTCGTCGTCTATTTCCGCAACCGCGGCTCGATCGCGGTTGAAGACATCAATCTCATGAAGGGCTGACGCCGCATCATGTATCAGCTCATCGTATTCCTTCCCCTGATCGGCGCCATCCTTGCCGGGCTTCTCGGCACCAATGCGTTCCGCATGATGGGCACGACGATCGATTCGCACGGCGACGCGAATGGAGGTCATGGCGCCGGCCATGGCCACGATCATGGCCATGACGAACACGCACATCATGCCTATCCCACCCCCTGGGCCGCTTATCTGACCTGCGGCTTCCTGGTCATCTCGGCCATCCTCTCCTGGGTGGCCTTCTGGCAGTTCACGCATGAAGCGGCCCCCTTCAAGGTCGAGGTGCTGCGCTGGGTGAATTCAGGCGCCCTCAACGCCAATTGGGCCTTGCGCATCGATGCGCTGACGGTGGTGATGCTGGTAGTGGTCAATACCATCTCCTCGCTCGTCCATATCTATTCGATCGGCTATATGAGCCACGATCCGCATCAGCCGCGCTTCTTCGCCTATCTGTCGCTGTTCACCTTTTTCATGCTGATGCTGGTGACCTCCGATAATCTGCTGCAGATGTTCTTCGGCTGGGAAGGGGTCGGTCTCGCCTCCTATCTCTTGATCGGCTTCTGGTATCTGAGGCCGTCGGCCAATGCCGCCGCGATCAAGGCCTTCATCGTCAACCGTGTTGGCGACTTTGGCTTCGCGCTCGGTATCTTCGCAGTCTTCATGCTGATTGGCTCGGTCGATTTCGAGACCATCTTCCACGGCGCACCGGCGCTCGCCGGCAAGGTCGAGATCAACTTCTTCTGCCCGACGCCATGGAAGGCCCGACCCCGGTCTCGGCCCTGATCCATGCCGCGACCATGGTGACGGCGGGGGTCTTCCTCGTCGCCCGCATGTCGCCGCTCTACGAACTGGCGCCCGCAGCGGGTGAAGTGGTGATCATCGTAGGTAGCGTCACCGCCTTCTTCGCCGCGACCGTCGGCCTCGTCCAGAACGACATCAAGCGCGTCATCGCCTATTCGACCTGTTCGCAGTTGGGCTACATGTTCGTCGCCATGGGCGTTGGCGCCTATGGGGCGGGCATGTTCCATCTGTTCACCCACGCCTTCTTCAAGGCGCTCCTGTTCCTGGGCTCGGGCTCGGTCATCCACGCGATGTCGGACGAACAGGATATCCGCAAGATGGGCGGCCTTGCCCCCCATATCCGCGCCACCTGGCTGGTGATGCTGATCGGCACCCTGTCGCTGACCGGTTTTCCCTATACCGCGGGCTTCTTCTCCAAGGATGCGATCATCGAATCCGCCTTCGCTTCGCAGGCGGGAGCGGCGCATTTCGCCTTCGTTCTCCTGGTGGTCGCCGCCTTCTGCACCTCCTTCTACTCATGGCGCCTGATGTTCCTGACCTTCCACGGCAAGCCGCGCGCAAGGCCAGACGTCATGAGCCATGTCCATGAATCGCCCCAGGTCATGCTGGTGCCGCTCTATATACTGGCGGCCGGTGCTTTGCTGGCCGGCATTATTTTCGCGGCCTATTTCATCGGCCATGACGAAGTGCAGTTCTGGGCCCAGTCGATCTTCAGGGGCTCTGAGAACAAGGTCATCGAGGAGATCCATCACGTTCCGGCCTGGGTGGAATGGTCGCCCTTCGTCGCGATGGTGCTGGGCTTTGCGCTCGCCTACCAGTTCTATATCCGCCGCACCGATCTTCCGGGCAAGCTCGCAGAGCAGCACTGGCCGCTCTATCAGTTCCTGCTCAACAAATGGTATTTCGACGAACTCTACGACTTTCTGTTCGTCAATCCGGCCAAGTGGCTGGGACGCTTCCTGTGGAAGAAGGGCGATGGCTGGCTGATCGACGGTTTCGGGCCTGACGGCGTCTCGGCCTGGGTCGTCGATGTCACCCAGAGAGTCGTGAGCCTGCAGACCGGCTATCTGTTCCACTATGCTTTCGCCATGCTGATTGGTGTCGCCGCCCTCGTGACATGGTTCATGTTTGGGAGCGCGCATTGATGTCCTGGCCGATCCTCTCCGTCGTCACCTTCCTACCGCTTGTCGGCGCCGCCTTCGTCCTGGCGATCCGCGGCAATGACGAGGTTGCCTTGCGCAACATGCGCTGGGCCTCCTTGTGGACGACGATCGTCACCTTCATCCTTTCACTCCTGGTCTGGCATTATTTCGATGCCGGCAATCCGGATTTCCAGTTCGTCGAGAAGCTGGGCTGGCTCGGCAGTACCGCGTCCTACCATATGGGGGTCGACGGCATATCGATGCTGTTCGTCATCCTGACCACCTTCCTGATGCCGATCTGCATTCTGGCGAGCTGGCAGGTCTCGACGCGCGTGCGTGAATATCTCATCGCCTTCCTGGTGCTTGAGACGCTTATGATCGGCGTGTTCACCTCGCTCGATCTCGTGCTGTTCTATCTGTTCTTCGAAGGCGGTCTCATCCCGATGTTCCTGATCATCGGCGTGTGGGGAGGAGCGCGGCGCGTATATGCGAGCTTCAAATTCTTCCTCTATACGCTCTTGGGCTCGGTGCTGATGCTGCTCGCGATCATCGCCATGTACTGGTATTCGGGCACGACCGATATCGCAGCACTCTACAAGGGCTCGAGCTTCCCGGCCGAGATGCAGACCTGGCTGTGGCTCGCCTTCTTCGCCTCCTTCGCGGTGAAGATGCCGATGTGGCCGGTGCATACCTGGCTGCCCGATGCCCATGTCGAGGCGCCGACCGCGGGTTCCGTCATCCTGGCGGCCATCCTTCTGAAGATGGGCGGCTACGGCTTCCTGCGCTTCTCGCTGCCGATGTTCCCGCTCGCCTCCGATCTGTTCGCGCCACATGAAGAAGCTCATCGCCTATTCATCGGTGGCGCATATGGGGTTCGTCACCATGGGCATCTTCACCATGACGCGGCAGGGCATCGATGGCGCGCTGTTTCAGATGATCTCGCATGGCATCGTATCTGGCGCCTTGTTCCTCAGCGTCGGCGTCATCTATGATCGCATGCACACCCGCGAGATCGCCGCCTATGGCGGTCTTGTCAACCGCATGCCGTTCTATGCGCTGGCCCTCATGGTCTTCACTTTGGCCAATGTCGGGCTGCCCGGGACGAGCGGGTTCATCGGTGAGTTCCTCACTTTGGTGGGCGCCTTCCAGAACAATACCTGGGTCGCCTTCTTCGCCGCCACCGGCGTCATCCTGTCGGCGAGCTATGCGCTCTGGCTCTATCGCCGTGTCATCTTCGGCAATCTGGAGAAGCCGAGCCTCAGGCACATCACCGACATCACGCCGCGCGAGGCGGTGGCGCTCGTGCCGCTGATCCTGCTCACCATGTTTTTCGGCGTCTATCCATCGCCCATTCTCGATGTCTTCGGCTCATCGGTCGAAGGCCTGATGGCGGGTATTCAGAAATCGCTTGCCGCGGCGGGCGCAATCGCGGCGGCGGGATTGTAGAAAATGATGCCACTTCTCGATCATATCCAAGGCGCTGCCGCACTCCCGGAAATCTTTCTGGTGGTCGCCGCAATGGCGCTCCTGATGTTGGGCGTGTTCCGTGACAAGTCGGCCGATATCGTCAACATGGCCGCCATCATCGCTCTCGGGCTGGCCGTGGCCCTGGTGCTGGCGGGCGGCAGCGGACGGCAGGAGGCGTTTGGCGGATCGCTGGTCGTCGACACCTTCGCCCGCTTGATGAAGGTCCTGACGCTCTTCGGATCAGCCGTCGCCATCGTGCTGTCGGTCAATTTCATGAAGGTGATGATCATGATCTCGGCGAATGACCTGGTGGCCCTCTATCTGGGCCTCGAGTTGCAGTCGCTCGCCCTCTATGTCGTCGCTGCCATCGACCGTGACAATCCGAAGTCGTCGGAAGCCGGGCTCAAATATTTCGTCCTCGGTGCCCTCTCCTCAGGCATGCTGCTCTATGGGGCCTCGCTGATCTATGGCTTCACCGGCCATGTCGGCTTCCCCGAGATCGCCAAGGCGGTGGCCGCCGGCGAGCCCGGTCTCGGCCTCATTTTCGGCCTCGTCTTCCTCATTGCCGGTCTCGCCTTCAAGGTATCGGCCGTGCCCTTCCATATGTGGACGCCCGACGTCTATGAGGGCTCGCCGACCCCGGTTGCCGCCTTCTTCGCCGCGGCCCCCAAGATCGCCGCCATGTCGCTTTTCGTGCGGGCCATGCTGGCGCCGTTCCCTTCGATCCTGCCCGACTGGCAGCAGATCCTGGTCTTCATCTCCATCGCCTCGATGCTGCTCGGCGCCTTTGCCGCCATCGGCCAGACCAACATCAAGCGGCTGCTGGCATATTCCTCGATCGGCCATATGGGCTATGCGCTGATCGGGCTCGCCTCAGGCAGCCGCGAGGGCGTCCAGGCGGTCATCATCTATATGGCGATCTACCTGATCATGACGCTGGGCTCCTTCGCATGCGTGCTGGCGATGCGCCGCAAGGACGGCCCTGTTGAAACGATCAGCGATCTCGCGGGCCTTGCCCGCAATGACGGGCTGCTGGCCTTCTTCCTTGCGGTGTTCATGTTCTCGCTCGCCGGCATTCCGCCTCTGGCGGGCTTCTTCGCCAAGTACTTCATCTTCATGGCGGCCATCAAAGCCAATCTCGTGACGCTTGCCGTCATCGGCGTCCTCGCCAGCGTGGTGGGGGCGGTCTATTACATCCGCATCGTCAAGCTCATGTATTTCGACGAGCCGGCCGAGCGCTTCGAGCCGATGGTCAGCGAGGTCAAGGCGGTCGCGGTGCTGGCCGGGCTCTTCGTCCTGTTCTTCGCGCTTTTCCCGCAACCTCTGAGCAGCCTTGCCGAAGCCGCGGCGGCCTCACTGTTCTGATGGGATTGAGCGCCAGACTCCTTCATTTCGAGGCCATCGACTCGACCAATGCGGAAGCGCATCGGCTTGCCAAGGAGGGTGAGCGTGGTCCCTTATGGATCATCGCCGACCTGCAGTCGCAAGGACGCGGCCGCCTCGGGCGCCACTGGGTATCGGAACCAGGCAATTTTTATGCAACCTTCGTCTTCACGCTTGCGGGCAGCGCGCTGGTCGCGAGCCAGATCGGTTTCGTGGCAGCACTCGCCATCCGCGACACCGCCCTGGCACTGCTGCCGAGAGGTGCCGGGCCGATCATGATCAAATGGCCGAATGACGTGCAACTGGCGGGCGCCAAATTCGCCGGCATCCTGCCGGAGACCGTGGCGCTCGGCATCGGGCTCAATATCGCGCAAGCGCCGGAGGGAACACCTTATCCGGTGACGTCGCTGATGCGCCATGGCGCCAAGGCGACGCCCAGGGAGTGCCTTGATGTCCTTGATCGTTCATTGTCGCATTGGCTTGCGGTCTGGTGCGAGGGCAAGGGCTTTACCGACATCCGCGCGACCTGGCTTTCTCATGCAGCGGGCATCGGGCAGGAATTCACCGCTGTGATCAACCAGAACGAGGTGCGCGGCCGCTTCGCCGATCTCGGCGATGATGGCGCGATGATCCTGGCGCTCGCCGATGGCAGCCTGAAGCCGATTCATTCGGGCGAGGTCCGGCGGGCATGAACGCGAAGAAGAAATTCGATCACAGCAACGACCTTGTCCTGTTGCCGCTGGGCGGTGTCGGCGAGATCGGCATGAACTGCTACTGCTATGGCATCGGCCCGGTCGAGAACCGGGAATGGCTGATGGTGGATCTGGGCGTCAAATTCGGTGATGAGACCGAACCCGGCATCGACATCGTGTTGCCTGAGCTCGGCACCATCATCTCAGAACGCCGCAGGCTGTCGGGCCTGGTCTTGACGCACGCGCATGAAGATCATCTGGGGGCGGTTGCCTGGCTGTGGCCGCAGCTCAGATGCCCGGTCTATTGCACGCCCTTCGCCGCGGCGATCCTTGCGGGCAAGTTGAAGGAGAGGGGGCTCGACGAGGATGTCCCGGTCCGCATCAAGGCGGTCGGCTCCCGCTTTGCGGTGGGTTCCTTCAATCTCGAATTTGTGAGCGTCACCCATTCGATCCCCGAACCGACGGCGGTGCTGATCGAGACGAAGCAGGGCCGGGTGCTGCATTCGGGCGACTGGAAGATCGACCGCACTCCGGTGATGGGTGATCATTTCGACGAGCGGCGTTTTCGCGAGATCGGCGAACTGGGGGTCGATGCCCTGGTCTGCGACTCGACCAATGTGCTGAGGCAGGGCTTCTCGGTCTCCGAGGCTGAGGTCTCGGCAAGCCTGTGGCGCATCGTCGCCGAAGCGAAGGGCCGTATCGCCATCACTACTTTCGCTTCCCATGTGGAGCGCATTTCATCGGCGGTCGCGGCCGCCCGCAAGGCTGGCCGTGAAGTCGTGATTGCCGGGCGCGCCATGCGCCAGACGATCGAGGCCGCGCGGACTTGCGGTTATCTGCGTGATGCGGGCTCGTTCCTCGATGAAGAGGCTTTCGGCTATCTGCCGCCGGACAAGATCATGCTGCTCTGCACCGGCAGCCAGGGTGAACCGCGCGCCGCCATCGCCCGCATCGCCGAGGACACCCATCCGAGCATCGCCCTTGATGAGGGCGACCTCGTGGTCTTTTCCTCGAAGACCATTCCCGGCAATGAGAAGGCGGTGAGCGCCGTCCACAACAACCTGGCCAGCCTCGGCGTCGATGTGATCACGTCAGATGATGCGCTCGTCCACACATCCGGCCATCCGCGCCAGGATGAGTTGAAGCTTCTCTATGGCTGGCTCAAACCCAGGGCCGTCATCCCCATGCATGGCGAGCCGCGCCATCTGCTGCGCCATGTCGAATTCGCCGAAGCGGCCGGCATCGGCGAGACCCTGATGGCCGAGAATGGCGATCTCATCCGCCTCGCGCCGGGGCCGGCGCAGATCGTCGATGAGATGCCGGCGGGACGGCTCCATGTCGATGGCAAGCTGATCGTGCCGGCGAACGAGGGACCGGCCAGGTTCCGCCGCAAGCTATCCTTTGCCGGCAT
>VAZZ01000141.1 GCA_005884715.1 Alphaproteobacteria bacterium
CCTCTTACACCGGCTTTAGCCACACCCACCCTCTGCTATACTTCGCGAATCATGAGCAAGCACGCACCACCCCCGCAAGGGCCGAAAGACATCGAAGCCATCAATTTGCGCGACGCGCTGGAGGAGCGCTATCTCGCTTACGCGCTCTCAACCATCATGCATCGGGCACTTCCCGATGTGCGCGATGGATTGAAGCCAGTGCATCGGCGCCTCCTCTACGCCATGCGGCTTCTGAAACTCGACCCGGCCTCGGGCTACAAGAAATGCGCCCGCGTCGTCGGCGATGTCATCGGCAAATATCACCCGCATGGCGACCAGGCCGTCTATGACGCGCTGGTCCGCCTCGCCCAGGATTTCGCGGTCCGCTTTCCGCTCATCGAAGGGCAG
>VAZZ01000143.1:0-3979 GCA_005884715.1 Alphaproteobacteria bacterium
TTGGTGCCCGGCCCCGCGTAGCCTCCGGAAATACCGTTGAATTCGAGCGTGGGCTCCAGCCACCGCCGCACCAGAAGGTCTCTTCCGCTGGGCAGCGAGGAGGCCTCTGCTTGCAACTGTCATCGATGGCCGGTCGGCGCGCCACATTGCACCATCGGCCGAGACGATGAGGTCGCAGGCGAGGCGATCTCGCATGCCTTCGACCAGCGGTTCCACCTCTCCGAGCGCCAGCGTTCGGCAATGCGGTACCGTTCTAGGATGGGATGAGGTACGCCGCACTTGCTCAGATGCTCACTCATGAATGACCGGAGGGCTTCCGGGATTCGAGAAATTCGACGACGGAACGCAGGAAGCGTGCGGCTTCGCCACCTGTCAGCGCACGATGATCGAAGGTCAATGACAGCGGCATGATCCGGCCCGGCATCACCGTAGCCTGGCGCAGTACCGGCCGCGGCACGATTCGCCCGGCGCCCAGGATGGCCACTTGGGGTGGCATCAGCACGAGCCCGGCGTGGAGACCCGCGATAGTGCCGAAATTTGAAACCGTGAAAGTGGCTCCAAGCATGTCGCTCAGGCCAATCGTCCGATCGGTGATCTTGCGTTTCATCTCGTCAAGCTCCCGACGAAGCTCGGCCGCGCTGCGCGAGCCGGTGTCTCTCAGGACCGGAACGAAAAGTCCCTCAGGGGTGTCATGAGCGATGCCGAGATTGATCGTCTTATGAAGACGCAGAGTCTGTGCATTAGGGTCATACCAAGCCCCCAAAGCGGGGTGAGACTGGAGAGCCGAGACAAGCGCGAGAATTAGCTTAAGTGTCACGTCTTCCGTTACGGGCCAGGCGGAGACATCTGCCTCTTCAGTCAGTGTGGCCGGCACCACTTCGGTGTGCGCGCGGCTCATATTCGATGCCATGCTGCGTCGGGTGGGGGTAAGCCTCACCAAATTTTCTGCCTGGCCACCGGCCTGTTGGACCTCGAGATCGTTCAGGGTGATGGTTGACGGCCGGGCTCGCTTTGACCGCTGCGCGCGGCAGATCGCCCACTATACCGGTTTCTTCGCTCTCTTCATCGCTTGAGTATTCCACCAATATGTCGCCGACCTTGACGACATCTCCGATCTTGCCTTTGGTGCTGGCAATCCGTCCGGCCTGAGGTGATGGCAGCTCGACGACCGCCTTTGCCGTCTCAACCGAGACCAGCGGTTGATCAGCGACGACATGATCGCCGGGAGACACATGCCACTGGACGATCTCCGCCTCGACGAGGCCCTCTCCAAGGTCGGGTAGGCGGAACGCGCTCATGCATACTCCATGAGGTGACGTGCAGCTTTGCCGATCCGTGCCACAGACGGAATATAGTGCGACTCGAGCTTCGCCAGCGGCATGACGGTGTCATAGCCGCAGACGCGTGAGACCGGCGCGAGCAAAGAGAAGAAGCACGCTTCGGCGACGCGCGCAGCGATCTCGCCACCGAAACCGCCGTTGCGGGCCGCTTCATGGACAATCAGACATCGCTTCGTCTTCGTAACCGAACGGATGATCGTATCATCGTCAAGCACCGAAAGCGTTGCGACATCGATCACCTCGGCACTTATTCCGCCTTCTTCGAGCTCCGCCGCCGCCGCGAGTGTCTCAGGCATCATTGCGCCCCAAGCAATAAGCGTAATATCGGTACCGGTGCGCTCGATGAAGCACCGATCGAGCGGGAGCGCCACTCCATCGTCACCGACTTCCTCCTTGCTGGCTCGATAGAGCCTCGTCGGCTCGAGGAAGACCACGGGGTCAGGATCCCTGATCGCGGCGAGAAGCAGTCCGTAAGCTTTGCGCGGTGAT
The DNA here is from genome assembly GCA_005884715.1 of Alphaproteobacteria bacterium. Lineage (GTDB taxonomy): Bacteria > Pseudomonadota > Alphaproteobacteria > Rhizobiales > Aestuariivirgaceae > Taklimakanibacter. The sequence goes on from VAZZ01000143.1 coordinate 1,830, forward strand.
GAGGGTATGACGACTCTAAGGCCGGGGATATGGGCGAACATCGCCTCGGGACTTTCTGAATGATGCTCCGGCGCGTGAATGCCGCCGCCACAGGGGCTGCGCAGAACCATCGGACAGCTCAAACGGCCCCTCGTGCGGTTGCGCAGACGGGAAGCCTGGTTCACCAATTGGTCGATGGCCGGGTAGATAAATCCGGTGAATTGGATTTCAGCGACCGGCCGAAAGTCTTGTGCGGCGAGCCCGACGGAGATCCCCGCGATGGCCGTTTCGGCGAGCGGGGTGTCTCGCACCCGGCCGGACCCGAAGCGCTCGAGCAAACCGACGGTTGCCCGGAACACTCCGCCGTCGGCGGCCACATCTTCGCCAAGCACCAGGACACGATTGTCCTCGGCCATAGCCTTTGCCAGTGCGAGGTTCACCGCTTCGACCATTGTTATCTCAGTCATGGCTTGTCGCCTCCGCTGTGGCAAGATCACATTGGCGCTTGAGCGGTGCGGGCAGCGTGGCGAATAAGTGATCGAACATGGCGGAGGGTGGTTCGGCCGCGGTTGCAAGATAGGCAGCAACGGCCTCCTCGACCGCGGCGGAGCATTGACTGTGCAGGTCCTCTTCGCGCTCCTTCGTCCAATAGCCGGTGTTCGTGAGATGGGCGCGCAGCCGTGCGATCGGCTCTTCTATCCAGTGACGGCTGACTTCTTCGTCCGAGCGGTAGCGACGGGCGTTGTCGCTGGTCGTGTGATCGCCAAGCCGATAGGTGACCGCTTCGATGAGTGTCGGGCCGTCTCCGCTTCGGGCCCTCGCTGCGGCCCGCTCCACCGCATCAAGGACCGCGAGGACGTCGTTGCCGTCCACTCGATCCATTTCTATTCCGGCGGCAACAGCCTTTTGGGCAAGTGTCCGCGCGGCCGTCTGTGCATGGACAGGCACCGAAATGGCCCATTGGTTGTTGTTGACGACAAAGACGGCGGGAAGCTTCCAGGCACCCGCAATATTGATCGCCTCGTAGAAATCGCCCTTGGAGGTCGCCCCATCCCCTCCGACGCACACTGCCACGTTGCGCGTAGCTTTGAGTCTCAGGGCGAGAGCTACACCGGCCGCGTGTGGAAAATGGGCGGCGACTGGGATCGAAACGGGAAAGTCCACGCGCGCTTTCTTGAAATCACTGCCGCGCTCATCCCCGCCCCAATAGAGGAGCAGTTCCAACATGGCGACGCCGCGCCACAACTGAGCGCCATGCTCCCGGAATGCAGGCAACAGGATGTCTTCTGCGGCCATTCCAGCCGCTATGCCGACCGCCACCGCCTCCTGCCCAAGCGAGGAGGGATAGGTGCCAAGCCTTCCTGTATGTTGCAGCGCGATGGCCTTCTCGTCGAAGGCGCGGGTAAGCACCATCGCATGGTAAAGGCGTTCCAGTTGCTCAGGCGGCGCCCACGCCTTCGTCACGGGCTGAAGAAGCTTGCCGGAAGGATCTATGAATCTGCGCGCTTCGGTCTCGGCGTCAGGCATCGGCGACGCCACTGGCGTGGTAGCCCTGGTCTTAGCTTCAATGTCGCTCGGCATGGCCATAACGAGACCGCGTCGGGGGCAGTTCAGCATTGACGCTGATCAAATGGCAGATCTCAATCATTTGGCGGCGAGATATCGAAGAAACCAATCCCACGCTAGACCAATAACGCGGTCGAGGGTTCCGGGTTCCTCGAAGAGGAGCTCGCCCCGAACAGCCCGTTCGGCAGGCTGCGAACGAAGGGCAAGTCCTCCACCGCGTCTATGGCCTGAACCATGCGCGCGCCAAGTAACGGGATGTCGAATACATTGGCGCGGTCGAGGGCCTCTTCCTCGGTCAGCAGATCGAAAAGGAGCGTAGCCAGGCCTGCGGAGTTGAGGTGTGTCGCGACAAGCGTGTTCCGCGGGCTGAGGCGGCTCGAACCGCTGCCATGCGCAAAGATGACGAAACCGGCCGGTGCGCTTGGCACGGTCAGATCGCCTGGCAATTCGAGGGCCCAATCCGATATGATTTCCGGACGTCTGGAATGGGGGTCTTAGCGGGAAAAAGTGCCGACGATTTCGGAGCTGCCGATTACATGGGGGCGTATTTCGGCCGCGAGGTTCCTGCAATCACGTGACTTCGGCCCGCCGAGTTCTGCCTTTGA
>VAZZ01000143.1:4037-5110 GCA_005884715.1 Alphaproteobacteria bacterium
CTGTCTTGCCATCTTCCGGGCTAGCCGCATTCCCAAAGCCCTCTTCAATCGACTGCCGGCCGGAAGCGAGATCATAGAGCCCCCAGTGATGGAACACTCCACCTGGTGCATCCGGATCCTCGCATATGAGGGCGAAGCTCTTTGTCCCCTCCGGTGCTCCGCTCCAATGCAGGGGCGGCGAACGATCTTTCCCGCGACAGGTATATTGGGCAGGAATGGTGCTTCCGCCGGCAAATGCCGTACTCCCGAGCTTGAACGCCATGACAGGATCTTCCATTTTTCGACCATAGCAGATGGACTATTCTCATTATCACCGCCCTTTGATCTGAGTAAATAATCGCCCGAATCTGCTGAGAATCGCAGCCAGAGAAGATGATTTTTCATCTTTCTCAAGGACTCACAGGGCGCTTCCGCCTAGGGTGAAAAACGTCTCTGGAAATGTGCCGGAAAGGAGTATGCCGAATGACAAAGCGAGCAGATGAAGACGTACAAGAGCTGACGCCCGCTCTTACGATCTCTCCTGAAAAAGTTTGCTTCATTATCATCAAAGCCAAGGAATTCGGCGCCAAGGATGAGGTTACCGATCCTGATCCCGCATCGAACCCCGCCGATGATCGAGATATGGCAGTACTCGAGGACCATGGGGATGATCCAGTCGTTGAAGAGCTAACCACTCTCATCAGCTCGCTGTCTGAGGATGAACAGATCGATCTGGTGGCGTTGGCATGGCTCGGGCGAGAGGATTATACAACGAGCGACTGGCCTGCAGTCCGCGAGGAGGCGGCACGCGCCCACAATAAACGAACTGCCGAGTATCTCTTGGGCATGCCGCTTCTAGGGGATTTTCTTGAGGAGGGTCTTTCGATGCTCGACTTTTCCTGTGAGGAGTTCGAGATTGAACGTCTCTGACGCGTGTAGCCGCTTTAGGTAGGCGTAGGAGCCTGGAGAGATAACGGCAATGGCGAGAAAGAAGAAACATGATCGACCCGCTGTCGAAACGGCGGAGGAAAGGCAGCGGCGTCTGGAAAGGCAGCTTGATAAGGGGCTGGAGGAAACGCTTCCAGCTTCCGATC
>VAZZ01000143.1:5152-9947 GCA_005884715.1 Alphaproteobacteria bacterium
GCCGCCTGATGACAAGGGGACTTAGAGCATTGGGTGTATAAGCAGGAGAAGGGGTGGTCTTATGACCCGTGATAGGAGCGGTTCAATCAGGCGAGGACCTTTACGCAGATCAAGGCCACTGATCTCCCATTAGCATAATAAAAAGCATAATAAAAAGCTTCTATTCCAATTTCTGCCGCATCCCTGGGGCGCGTCAGGCTTTGACACAAGCCGGAAATCCAGTTGGCGATTAACATTGTTCGCCACGAAACAAGAGGAGAGGAGGAAAAATGGCAAAACCTCGGATCAAACACAATATCTGGGTCGTCGTCGCTGACGGCGGCCGCGCGCTGGTGATGCGCAATGATGGCGATGCTGTGTCGCCGCGACTGACGGTCTTGCGCAGATATGGCGGACACAATCCACCGACGCGGGAGCAGGGATCGGATAAGCCGGGCCGTACCAATGCGAGCGTCGGCATCATCCGCTCATCGATGGAACAGCCGGACTGGCATCGCCGAGCCGAGGACGAGCTCATGCGCGAAGTGGCCAACGACCTTCTAGCCGACCTGAGACGTCGTGAATTCTCAAGCCTTATCCTTGCTGCAGCCCCGATCGCGCTTGGAACATTGAGACAGGCCATGTCCGACGAGCTCAAATCTGCCATTGTTGCGGAGGTCGATAAAGATCTCACCAAAATGCCGGTGTCTGATATTGCCGCAGCGCTGGCAAGGACCCTGGAGGCTGCTTAGATTTGATCCGACGAGGCACTGACCGCCACAAAAGCACGGAACAATTGCTGCTGCAGGTGGTCCACAGAGGAAGCATGCGCTTTCTTGGAAGCGGTGAGTCCTCATAGGCAAATTCCCTAAGCGATCGAGGCAGAAAGATTTCGCGGGGAACCGCAAGCATGGCCTCAACCACGAGTGGAGAACGGACGCCGCGCGAAATGATTTGGCGGTCAACCATGTCCCTGCGAAGTTTTGCAAAGTCAGTCATACTGACCTACATTCAAAAGGCTAGCGCAAGAATCTATCTCCCCTTTTGCTACGATCTCCCCTGGTTTCGTTTAATTGTGCCAGCCGCAAGATTGATGTCACGATATCCCGTCACTGGCGCGATCAATGATCTGCGCGGGATACGAACCGGGCCGCTGCTATATTGGCCTCGGAAACAGCCTCTGCCAATTCCACAGCTTTTGCGATCCGAGCTGCAAGGACTCCGCAGAACACATCGCCGGCGCCGTGCGTCGAGACGGCTTTCACCTTCACCGCGGGGATGAGCTTGAGCTCGCCCTTGTCCGTGCACAGAACGCAGCCCAGGCCTCCCGCGGTCACGACGGAGTTGCGCCTGCGGGCTGACAACGCTTGCGCTGCGCGCGCCGCATCGCTCAGCGTGGCGATGGCGATACCGGTGCCATCGGTCGCCTCAACGCGATTGGCCAGGACAAGGTCGACATGCTGAAGCAGCTCATCAGAAAGAGGCAAGAAGGGCGCTGTGTTGTACACGACAAAGGCCCTGCCGCGCTTGCATGCGCGGGCCGCATCCAGCGTGGCAGAAGCCGATATTTCGTTCTGGATGAGCAGGACGCGGGTCGAGAGACCTTCATACTGGGAGGGGCGGATATTCTGGTTTGCACCCGAGACGACGACGGCGCTGTAATTGCCATCGGTATCTTCCATGGCGACGCTCATTCCCGATCCGGACTTTGGATCGATGCTCACGCGCGAGCGGTCCACTTTCGCCGCATCGAGATGGGCCAAAAGCCGGCTGCCGAAATCGTCATTGCCGACGCAGCCTATGAAGGCCGTTCTGGCGCCGGCGCGCGCGGCTGCCACCGCCTGGTTGCCGCCCTTGCCGCCGCATTTGAAATGCCATGACTGGCCGAGCACAGTCTCATCGAGAGCCGGCAATCTCGGCGCCTTGGTCATGATGTCGAGATGCAGCGATCCGACAACGGCGACATCGAAATGGTCAGCCATAGAGGGCACGATTGACAATGCGCCGCGTCGTGACGGCGTCCTGTCTGGCAATGGCGGCGTCGAGCTCGGGCTCGGCAGCGAGCCGCTTCACGACGCTCTGCATGGCATTCACGGCCTCGATATTGGCCGTGCATTCGGCCACCGGATCAAGGCCGCTGGCATCGGGAAACGTATCGAAATAGATGGCGCTGTCATATCCCAGTGTTGCCATCACATGCAGCAGCTCGATCGTTTCGAAGACATGCACGGATCCGGCCATCAATCCATCATCGCGCTTGCCATAGCCGTCATTCAGATGGATGCCGAGCAGCTTCGAATGGCGCGCCGCGAGCATGGCAGCGAATGCCGGCATCTCATCGGCATAGAGGAGATGGGCGAAGTCCAGCGTGATGCCGAGATTGTCCGCAGCAATTTCCCGAGCCATCAGCAAGGTCGTGCCGATGTCGGGCATCAGGGCAAAGGCGCGCGGCTCGTTCGGCTTGTATTCGACGGAAATGTTGATTGCCGGATCGTGGGCACAGATTTCGCGGATCGCCGAGACTTCCATCTCCCAGGTTCGGGCATAATCGATCTGAAAGGCGTAGTCGAAGCCATCCTGACCCATCCACAAGGTCATGAGGTCGCCGTCCGCTTCCCGCATCGCGTCGATGCCGCGCTTGGTCAGATCGATGGCCTTGCGCCTGATGGCAGGGTCGGGGTTGGTGAAGGCGCCAAGCTTGAAGGCCGGCTCGGTATAGTAACGCATGGCGAACCCGTTCAGGGAAAGGCCCAGCTCTCCCAGCCGCCCCACAAACTCCTTCGCGCTTGTCCCTTCGAGATGATCGGGAAAATTGAGGTCGACGGCATTAAGCCCGGGGACCGTCGCGGCGCGTGCGACAAGGTCAAGCGCCGTCACCCGATTCTTGCCAGGCCAATAGGCGGCGGCGTTTGATTTGAACGAATTAAGCCGGGTCGCGAATTTTATTTCGTGCAATTGCCCCTCACTGACAAAAAGGCGAAGTTATCCTGAGCCAAATCTTATGCCGTGGCTATGAATAGAATTGTTCGGCCCGCCTTACTCTCAGCCGGCGTTTCCCGCCGCATCCACCAACGTCACCTTGATATTGAAGGAGCGCAGCATCGCCAGGTGGTCTTCGCTGACCCCGTCATCGGTGATGACTTCCGAGATCGCCTCGATATCGCAGAAGGCCGAGAAGGAAGGCGCCCTGAATTTCGTGCTGTCGATGAGGAGGATGGCGCGGCGCGCCGACTGGATCATAGCTCGCTTGAGCGAAGCGACTTCGAGCGACGCATCGGTGAGGATACGCCCGGTGATGGCATAGGCGCCGACGAGGCAGACATCGGCATGGATCGTGCCGAGAAAACTGACACCCGGTTCGCCGACCATCATCTGCGAACCGGCCCGCACCGTACCGCCCGGCACGATCACCCGCCATGAGGGACAGGCAGCACAGAGGCTCGCGGCTTCGAGACTGTTGGTGACCGCGGTCAGCGGGATCTGGCGCTCGGCCGTCGCGCGCACCGCTTCGAGCACCGTAGAGCCCGTGTCAAATATGACGCTCTCGCGCGGATTGAGGCGCAGCGCCGCCATGGCGCCGATGAGGATACGCCCGGTGATGGCATAGGCGCCGACGAGGCAGACATCGGCATGGATCGTGCCGAGAAAACTGACACCCGGTTCGCCGACCATCATCTGCGAACCGGCCCGCACCGTACCGCCCGGCACGATCACCCGCCATGAGGGACAGGCAGCACAGAGGCTCGCGGCTTCGAGACTGTTGGTGACCGCGGTCAGCGGGATCTGGCGCTCGGCCGTCGCGCGCACCGCTTCGAGCACCGTAGAGCCCGTGTCAAATATGACGCTCTCGCGCGGATTGAGGCGCAGCGCCGCCATGGCGCCGATGGCGCGCTTCTGCGGATGCTGGAGCTGCGCATTGAGCGAGGGTTCATGCTCGAAGGTCGCCTGCAATGGCGGCACGAACAACGCGCCGCCATGGGTGCGTTCGAGATAGCCGCCTTCGGTAAGCTGTTCGAGATCGCGCCTTATGGTCGAGGCGGACGCCCCGATCGCTTCGGAAAGCTCGAGGATGGAAGCCGCACCGTCGCGGCGCAGACGCTCGAGGATCATGGCCCGGCGCTTGGCCGGCAAGATCTCAACCCGCTTTGACTGGAGTTCCATGCCGGATTCCCGTGATCGTGGTCCGCTCGGCGGGCTTGCCGAGCATGAGAAGACATCCCCCGGTGAAGCTGTCGCCGAGGCCGACGGTTGCCGCTGGATGTTCGAGATGGGGCGAGGCGCAGGATATGATCGACCAACTGCCACGCTTCGCCAGCAAGGGGAGGGGTGGTTCGGTGAAGGTCGCGCGCGCATCTATCCCTTGGGGATTGGCCGGAACGCCATGCCGGGCGCGTGTGCCGGCGATGAGGCATCCCATCATCAAGGCAAGGAGTTCTTCTTCCGCATCGCCTTTGGTGGCAGAAGCCGCCCAGTGATCGGCATGCACGCAGACGCGCTTAAGCTCAAACCTGTCGCCCAGATCGCACATGTCCTGTTCGAGATTTTTTCCCTCGGGCACAAGCTGAACGAATTCGGAGTGGCTCATGCCGATGGAGGTGATGGATCCCTGCAGTCTCTCGATCACCCGGTCGCGATGGGATGGCGTATCATAGCCCGCAAGCTCGAGATGGATCATCTGAAGCCCGGCGGCACGCCATTGCTGCGTCATGCGCGTGACCTCGGCGCACTCCTTAGCGATGCGATCATAGGGAATGCTGTTGAAGCCGGAAATGAGCCCGGCGCCGGCCTTGTTGGCAAGTGCTATGCTGAGCGTTTC
>VAZZ01000143.1:10064-27895 GCA_005884715.1 Alphaproteobacteria bacterium
CCGGATGAACCTGCTTCAGCTTGTGTACGCTGCGGTCTTCGAAGGCGACCAAGGCAGGGGCGCCGATCGCCGCCAGCGACCACGCGGCTTGCGGGCCGGTGCCGCCCAGTGCGTAGGTGATCGCCACATGCCGGGCGAGCCAGGCAGGGCCTTCCGGCCAGTCGATCCGCACTTCACCGCCAATGCCGCGCTCCGCGCGCTCCTTGATCAATTCACCGAAAGCGCGCGCCTCGCGAGGTGCCGCTGCCATGAAGAGAGGAGCGAGGTCATGGGCGAAGATGCGGGCATCGACGCAGGCGCTGAGGCCGAACAGCATGAGGGGAGCCTCATCGGCGATGCGCGGTATCTCCCTGATGAGGCTTCGATAAAGACCGCCCCAGTCCGTTGCCGGCGTCATTCTTCTTCCCTTGTGGTGTCTGCCTCATAGAGAGTCAAATTCAATCATCTGTCAATTGACTTTGAGAAGATTTGACGCAGCTATTTTTTCCATATTAATATCGCAAAATCAATGAGATAAGTGAATTATTGTCAGAACTGGCATGACTGATATTGGAATCTATTGATATATCTTGCTCATTTCGCGCCTAGTATGATATGGGACTCATCAGGCACCCAGGAGATTGGCATGACGACGAAGTTGGACGAGAAACTGGCGCGGATCCGGGCCGGCAAATACAAGCGCTCGGACTTCATCCTCGCCGATGCCAAGGATGGCGACATGGGCGCAGGCGTTCTCGGTGCCGCACCCAAGCGGGCCCCGGACGGTACGCGCCTGCGCGGCAAGACAAAGCTCGAATATCTCGATGACATCGAGGCGGTGGTCAAACACGGCATCGTCGATGTCATGCTCGTCTCGGCGTCCAATCTCGAATTGCTGCATGAGCGGGGCGTCTTCAAGAAGAGCAGGGTCAAGCCGGTCATCCGCGCCAATGACACGACGGATTGCTGGGGTCTCATACGCCATGGCACCTATCACAAGCAGGCCTCGCGTCCCTTCCGCACCGCTAGCCTGCCGCGCGCGATGTACAATGCTGCATCCCCGGTGAAGACCGCGAAGAAAATCTACGGCACCGATCTCGGCCTCTATTCCATCACCATGATGAATGATCTCGATGCCGATCACCGCACGCTCGAGGCTTTCCGCGCCTTCCGTGAAGACGCAGCGGCGAATGGCTTCAAATATTTCCTCGAGGTCTTCAATCCCAATGTCGCGCACAACATGGAGCGCGAGCATCTCGGTGAATTCATCAATGACTGCATTCTGCGCTGCCTCGCCGGCGTCATGAAGGCCGATCGTCCGCAATTCCTGAAGATCGTCTATAATGGCCCCAAGGCGCTGGAAGAGCTCGCGACCTATGATCCGAGCCTCGTCATCGGCATATTGGGCGGCGGCACCGGCACGACGCGCGATACATTCGAGCTTCTCCAGCAGGGCGAGCGCTATGGTGCCAGGGTGGCCTTGTTCGGCCGCAAGATCAATCAGGCGGAAGCGCCCCTGACGCTCCTCACTTTCATGCGCCAGATCACCGACGGGACGATCAGCCCGGACGAGGCGGTGCGCGCCTATCACGGCGAATTGCAGAAGCTTGGCCTGAAGCCGTTGCGTTCGCTTGAAGAGGATCGCGTCGTCACCGAAGAGCCGCTCAAGAAGGCAACGCTCAAGGCGGCCTAGACTAGAATACCTCACCCTGAGGTGGCCGCGAAGCGGCCCTCGAAGGGTCTGTTGCAACGAGTTCGCTCTGTCCTGATGGATGCTTCGGGGCTCCCTCGGCTCAGGGCCGGGGTCGCACCTCAGCATGAGGGTAGTTGGTTACTCCCTGAACTGCGCCGGACTGAAAGGTCCGGCGTTTTTTTATGCGCGCTCGCGGAACCAGGCCAGCGCATCATGGGTGGAGGCAAGCACTAACGGGAGGGGGGCATAGACGGTGCGGTAGAGGTCGTCATATCGTTTTGCCCATTCAGGCTCGGGCTCGACGATCCGCACCTGGCCCAGTCCTTCGGCCATCTCGCGGCGCGCTTCGGCGACTGAGGCGAACACGCCCGCACCTACGCCGCCGAGGATCGCCGCACTGAGGCAGGTGGCTTCGCTGAGCGGCGTCACTTCGAGCGCCCTGCCATAGACGCTGGCTTTGATCTTCATCAGGAGTTCATTGCGCGTTCCCCCGCCAATGACGCGGATGCGGGCGATGGGGGCGACGTTCTCGATCGCGCTCAGATGGTCGAGCTCGAGGCGCGTATAGAGGCAGAGGCCTTCGAGCACGCTGCGGAACAGGACGCCCGGCGAACTGTCGCCGGTGATGCCGATGAAGGCGCCGCGCGCATTGGGATTGGGATAGGGTTGATCGCCGCCGCGCAATTGCGGCAGGAAGCACAAGCCATGGCTGCCGGGCGGCAGGGCGCTCGCCTCCTCGATCAAGCTTTCATAGCTGGCGCCGCCCGCCTGCTTGCGGAACCACTCGATGGCGCCGCCCGATGTCGTGAGGCCGCACATGAGCTCATAGCGCGGCATATCGAGGCTGAGGACGCTTTGCTGATTGCCGCCCTGACGCAGCCGGTCATCGAAGATCGGCCGGTCATTGGCGAGGATCAGACCTTCCGCCGTTCCCATGCTGTCGAGCAGGATGCCGGGACGATTGGTGTCGGCGGCGATCGTGCTGATGACGTGATCATGTCCGCCGGCCGAGACCGGAAGTCCCTGCGGCAACCCGGTTTGCGCCGCAGCGGCCGCATGGACATGTCCCACCGGCGCGCCGCTGGCGATCAACGGCGCAAAGAGCGAGGGATCGATATCGAGCTTGCCGAGAAGCTTATCCGCCCAGCGAAGATCGGAGAGATCGAGAGCATTGGTCCTTGAAGCAAGGCTGAAGTCGGTTCGCGCCTCACCGGTCAGGCGGAAGGCGACCCAATCGGCCATATTGAGCCAGCGCCTGGCCTTGGCGAAGAGTTGCGGATGGGTGCGCCGCCACCAAAGGATCTTGGCCAGGCTGAAACTATGCGAGGTCGTAACTCCGCTGGTCCTGAACGCGTAAGCATCGCCGAGCTGTCGGCGCATCGCTTCGCCATCGCCGATGGTGCGCGCGCAATACCAGGCGATGATCTGGCCGAGTTCCTTTCCCTTTGCGTCGATGAGGACGCCGGCTTCGCCCATGCTGCCGGTGGCGAAGCCCTTGATGGTGCCATGCGCCTTAGCCTCTTGCGTCAGCGCGACGAGGACCCTGCATACGCTCTGCCATAGTTCCTGCGGGTGATATTCCGCCCAACCGGCCTGCGGGAAATGCGTCGGCGTTGGCTCGGCCGCCTCAGAAACGATATGGCCTTTAAGGTCGATCGCCACAGCGCGGACACGACCCGTGCCGAGATCGAGGCTGGCGAGCAATGGCGCACCGGCCAATCGGCTATCCCCTGACGGCGCCGAGCGTCAGCCCGCGCACAATATAGCGCTGCGCAATGAGGGCGATAATGACGGGCGGAATGATCGCCGTCATAGCGCGCACCCCCATGAACCAGAACTGCACGCCGCGCGTATCGATGGCGCCGGCAATATGGACCGGGACGGTGATGGCCGTATTGCTGCCGATCGAGACGGCGAACAGAAACTCGTTCCAGGTGAAGGCGAAGATGATGAGACCCGCCGCCGCCATCGAGGGGGCGGCAAGCGGCAGCGCTATCCGCCAGAAAGCGCCCCAATGGCCGGCGCCGTCGATGAGGGCGGCTTCCTCGAGCTCGACCGGAAGATCAAGGAAGGTCTGGCGCAGGATCACCACGACATAGGGCAGAACGAAGGTCGCGTTGATCAGGACGAGGGCAAACTTGGTGTCGAGAAGGCCCAGATAGCGCATGGTAAGATAGAACGGGATGACGGTGGCGACCGGCGGCAGGACGCGCTGCGACAGGAACCACACGGTGATGTCGCGGTTCTTCCACCGTTCGAAGCGGAACCGCGCGATGGCGTAAGCCGCCGGCGTGCCGAGCGCCAATGCCAGAAGGGCAGCCGAGATCGCGATGACTGTGCTGTTATAGAGCGCCTGGACGGTTTCGGGCGTCCCGAGCTGGTCGATCCAGTTGTTGAGCGTCGGGGTGAAATTGATCCACGGCACACCGAGGCCGGCGACCGTATAGGTGTCGATGGGATTGCGCAGCGATTGCGAGAAGGCCCAGTAGATCGGAAAGGCGAAGATGAGCGCGACGGTGATGGCGATCAGTGAAGCGATGACTTCGCCCCATCCCCTCTTGGAACCTGGAATCCGATCACCCATAGCTCACCCTGAGGCGCCGGAAGAACAATGTTATGACAACCATGACCACGATGAGGAGTGCATAGGCCATGGCGCTGGCATAGCCCAGATCGAAGAAGCGCAGGCCGGTGCGGAAGGCAAGCAGCGAGAAGGGCTGTGTCGCGACGCCGGGACCTCCGCCGGTCATGGCGAAAGGGATATCGAACAATTTGAGAGCTTCCGCCATTCGCAACAGGAGGACGAGAACGATCGTCGGGATGAGGAGCGGCAACATCACTTCCTTGAGCATGTCCCAGGGACTGGCACCGTCGACGCGGGCGGCTTCGTAGAGTTCCTCAGGCACGCCCTGAAGCGCAGCCAGGAAGACCAGGAAGCAGAAGGGCGTCCATTGCCAGATATCGACGAGAATGACCGAGGCCAATGCCCCGTTAGGATTGGACAGGAACGGGATGCCGGTCCAGGCGAGCGGGCCGCCGACTTCGTAGAAGATCGTGAAGAAGGTGTAGCCGACCGCGAGCGGTGTCGCGAAAATCGGCAGAATCATCACGGCGCGCAGCACTGGTCTCCCGAAAATATGCTGATTGAACAGGACTGCGAGCAGGAATCCGAAGACAAGTTCGAGCGGCACGGCAATGAGGACGAACAGCAGCGTGACACGGATCGCCTCCTTTACCTGAGGATCGCCGAACAGGCGCTTGAAGTTGTCAAGGCCGATGAAGGTGGCACTATTCACCTGGTCCTTGATGACGACATTCTTGGTGCGCGGCTGGCCTGAATCATCGAGCATCGGCTTGCCCGCGGCATCGAGCATGGGCTGCTTCTCGCGCTTCACCTCGACCTTCTGCTCGATCTTGTAGAAAGCGAGATAGAGCGAATAGCCAAGCGGGAAGACGGTGAAGGCAAGCACCCAGATGACCGCTGGGGCAAGCAGCAGGAAGCGGATATTTCCGGTCCAACGCATTGGATGTCTTTCAGCTGATGAGGATCGGGGCGGCACGCCGGCCACCCCGATCCGCTGTCAGTTGTTACGGCTTATAGCCGATGGCCGCCTGGTAGTCGGCCTTCTGCTTGTCGCGACCGATGCGGTCGGTGACGCCTTCCCAGGCCGTCGCCGTGTCGTCGAGCGCCTGCTTGGCGCTCTTTCCACCGCTCATCGCCGCCGACAGGTTCTTGTCGAGAATATCCCAATACTCGAAAGTGCCCGGGATGCGCAGATAAGTCAGCATCGTCGGGGCGTTAAAGACCTCGTGATAGGCATGCGTATAGGCCTTGGCATCGTTGGCATCCCAACCCGCCTTCACATAGTCGTCGATCGTGGCGGTGCCGCCATCCTCCTTCAGGAACTGGTAGGAATAGCCCGGATCGACGCCGTCCCAGCCAAAAGTCGCCATCATCTTCGACACTGGCTTGATCGCCATCAGCGACAGGAAGGAATAAGTGGCTTCCGGATTGGCCGAGAAGTTGGAGATTACGCCATGCCATGAACCGCCGGTCGTGTTGCCGACGAGACGCGGCTTGTCGAGCTTGACGAATTCCTTCTTCGTGAAGTCGTAATACTCGTTCGAAGAAGGCATCATCGCCGCCGCACACTTGCCCTTGATCTTCGAGCGGCTTTGATCCTGGCAGAGGGCGCCGACATCACCCCAGGAGAACACGAACACCGATTTGCCGCGCAGGAAATAATCCCACGCCTCGCCGAGCGACCAGCCGACCTGCGCCGCAGGTCCTGTCTTGTGCAGCTCCTGCAGGAATTCGAGCGCCTTCAGATGACCCGGGCTGTTGATCAGGGGCTTCATGTCTTCCGGATCGAACCAGTAGACATTCTGCGTCCGCGTGACCTTGTCGCCCGGATTGATCACGAAGGAGGCCGAGAGCGACTGGAAGTGATAGTGGCCCTGTTCGCCCACCTTCAGATGCAGAACCGTTCCGCTGTCAGGATCGGGGTCATTCGAATCCCAGTTCTTGCCGTTGAAGAACTTCGAAATGTCCAGAAGCTGCTGCCAGGTCTGCGGCGGATTCGGCAGATCGTATCCGACTTCCTTCTTGAACTGTGCCTGCCATTTGGGATCGCTCAGAACATCGGAGCGGTAATAGAGGACCTGACCGTCGGCATCGTTGCGGATGCCATAGCTCTTGCCGCCCCAGGTATAGAGGGTCTTGAGCGAGGGCGGAAAGTCGTCATAGCTCCATTGCGGATATTTGTCCGACTTGTTGAGATCATCGATCGCATAGGCATAGCCCGCCGGCACGATGTCGCCATACCAGAAAGCGCCGACCATGAAAGCATCATACTGGCCGGTCCCGTTCCTGAGATCGAGCATCATCTTGGTGTAATGTTCGGCAAAGGGCAGTTCGACGATATTGACTTTGCCGCCCGACAGCTCTTCCCAGATCGGCCGGAACTGATAGAGCGGTCCGCTGATGCCGCCCTTCGGGCCGGCGCCATTGACGGTAACCGTGATCGTCACGTCCTTGAACGGCTGCTTGTCGGGACCGAATGCACTTCCCAGCTCTTTGCGGGACGTGGTGATCACTTTATTGTTGTAGGCATCGCCGAGCTTGAGGAGGACCGTTCCGTCGTCCTTCCATTCGACATTCTGGCCGGCGAAGACTGGTGGTGCCAGCCACACCAGCGCGGGTAAAGCAAGTAGCGGCCACTTCAGTGGATGCATCGTTCACTCCTCCCATTTTGACCAGTTGTGCGGGCGCGCACTCTGGCTTGATCTAACGGGGCCGAGCATACATTCTTGCGAAGAAAGCACAACTGTCCGATAGGAATTTTGTATGATGTCACGCTGGTGCAGTGCAGCGAAAGAATCCGAGGAATTTCGATCATTTGCGCCGAGAGTCAGTGATCATTCGTAATCGCCATGAGATTGCACCTCGACCAAAGTCGGATGATGCAATAGGTTTGCACAGTGCAAAGATCATTGGCGTGAGGGATCTCTATTTGCGCAAGGTCATCGGCATTGCCGAAAAAATAGTCAACGACCAGCCGCGAAAGCCTCGCGGCAAATAATTTGCCGCGTGACCGGACAAAAATCAGTGGCCACTTTTCCTGATCACATGCGGCTTGCGCAGATGGCGAATGCCTTGCGGTTTCTTGCCGCCGATGCCGTCGAGAAAGCGCAATCGGGCCATCCCGGCATGCCGCTCGGCATGGCCGATCTCGCCACCGTGCTGTTCACCCGGCATTTGAAATATGATGCGCCGGCACCCCAATGGCCGGATCGCGACCGTTTCGTCCTCTCCAACGGCCATGGCTCGATGCTGCTTTATGGGCTCCTGCACCTGACCGGCTATGCGAGCGCCTCGCTCGACGAGTTGAAGCGCTTCCGCCAGGCGCATTCGCGCGCCGCCGGCCATCCCGAATATGGTCATATGGCGGGCATCGAGACGACGAGCGGGCCGCTCGGCCAGGGCATCGCGACGGCGGTCGGCATGGCGCTCGCCGAACGGATGCTCAATGCCGAATTCGGCGATGATCTCGTCGATCACCGGGTCTGGGTCTTCTGTGGTGACGGCTGCCTCATGGAAGGTGTGAGCCAGGAAGCGATATCGCTCGCCGGGCATATGAGGCTTTCCCGCCTCATCGTCGTCTTCGACGACAATGGCACGACGATCGATGGTTCGACGCGTCTTGCGACCTCCGATGATCAGCGCAAGCGTTTCGAAGCCTCGAACTGGGCGACGATCGGGATCGACGGCCATGACCTGGAAGCGATCGACAAGGCTTTCGCCGCGGCGCGGATATCCGATCGCCCGATCCTTATTGCGGCGCGCACCCATATCGGCTTCGGCGCGCCGACAAAGCAAGGCAAGTCCGTTGCCCACGGGGCACCATTGGGAGCTGCCGAGCTCGCCCGCATGCGCGAGAAGCTCAACTGGCCGCATGCGGCTTTCGAGATCCCGCAAGATCTCATGATGGCCTGGCGGGGGGCCGGCAAACGCGGCTCGGCCGAGCACAGCCTGTGGCAGAAGCGGCATGATGCGGCGGAGCGCTGTGCGGAATTCGACCGCCGTGTTGCGGGAGACGCGCCCGCCGGCATGGCGGCTGCCGTCACGCGCGCTCTTGCGGATTTCGCCAATGACCCGGAAGAGATCCCGATCCGCCAGGGCAGCCAGAAGGCGGTTGGGGTCCTGGCAAAACTCATGCCGGAACTGGTGGGCGGCTCGGCTGACTTGACCAATAGCGTCCTGACCAGGCCCACCGAAATGCCGGCGCTCGATCTCGCCAGTTTCAAGGGCCGCCACATCGCCTATGGGGTTCGCGAGCATGGAATGGCGGCGGCAATGAACGGAATCGCTTTGCAAGGCGGCTTCCTGCCTTATGGCGGCACCTATCTCACCTTCAGTGACTATTGCCGCCCTTCGATCAGGCTTGCAGCACTCATGGGCATCAAGGTCGTCTTCCTGTTCAGTCATGACTCGATCGGCGTCGGCGAAGACGGACCGACGCATCAGCCGATCGAGCAACTGGCCTCGCTCAGGGCCATGCCGGGCATCAAGGTCTATCGCCCCGCCGACAAGGTCGAGGCGCTCGAATGCTGGTATGACGCCGTTTCAGGCGAGGGGCCGAGCGTGATGGTCGTCGCGCGCCAGAAAGTGCCGCAGCTGCGGATAGAGGTGAGAGCGGACATGCCGTCGCGCCGCGGCGCCTATGTGATTTCGGCGATGGATCGCCCGCGTGACCTGACGCTGCTCGCCACCGGTTCCGAAGTGAGCCTCGCCATGGATGTCGGTAAGATTCTCGGGGAGAAGGGCCTCTGCGTGGCGGTCGTCTCGATGCCGTGCTGGCAGCAGTTCGAAAGGCAAGCGAATGCCTATCGCGATGAGGTGCTGGGAACGGCACCGCGCTTTGCCATTGAAGCGGCATCGCCCTTCGGCTGGCAGCGCTACGTGGCCGATCAGGAAAGGATCATCGCCATCGACCGCTTCGGCTTTTCGGGGCCGGGAGTTGTGGTCTATGACGAGCTTGGCTTGACGCCCGCGAAAATCGCGCAAAGGGTGGCGGACAGTCTCTAGATCGGGCACGCCACATGTATCTCGGAATCGACATCGGAACATCCGCGGTCAAATTCGTTCTTGTCGATGCGGGCCAGGACGTGCTGGCGAGCCTTTCCGTCGCAAGCGGTCTCGATGAGCTGGCGCGCCGCCATCCCAGATTCATGTCGGGCGTTCAGGGCATCGGCCTTTCCGGCCAGATGCATTCGGCCGTCTTCCTTGATGAAGCCGATGAGCCGATCCGCCCGGCGATCCTGTGGAATGACGGCCGCTCCACCAGGGAGGCCTCCGAGCTGGCGCGGCAGGGACTCGCACTTCAGCGCGAGACTGGTGTCCTGCCGATGCCGGGCTTCACCGGCCCCAAATATCTCTGGCTAAGGCGCAACGAGCCCGAAGCGGCAAGACGCACACGCGCGTTGCTTCTCGCCAAGGATTTCATCCGCCTGAAACTCTCGGGCGAAAAAATGACCGATGTCACCGATGCGGCCGGCACCTGGCTGCTCGACCAGGAGCAACGCCAATGGTCGGATCGGGCGCTGGCGGCCTACGGCATCGACAGGTCGCTATTGCCGCTCCTCATGGAATCGCGCGATGCCAGCGCAACGCTGAAGCAGGACCTCGCCAGGCGCTGGGGCGTGCCGCGCAATGTGGTGATTGCCGACCGTCAATCCGGGCGACGGCTTCGTTTCGCTCGGTACTTCGGCGCAGGTCTTCCTCGCCGATACGAGGCATCGTCCCGATCCGGCGCGCCTGGTGCATGCCTTCTGTCACGCGCTGCCCGACCGCTGGTACAGGATGGCGGCTCTCCTCAATGGCGCCAGTCCGCTCGCGGCCTTCGCCCGCTGGTCCGGCGATGCCGACATCGCGACTTTGCTCGAAGAAGCGGAAGCATGCTTCAAGGGTCCATCCCATCTTCTTGCCACTCCCTATCTCTATGGCGAGCGCACGCCGCACAACAATCCACTCGCACGCGTGGCTCTTGTCGGCATGACTAGCTCGACGACGCGCGCCGATCTCGTTCAGGCGGTTCTCGAGGGCGTCGCCTTCTCGCTCTGCGATGGTCTTGATGTGCTGATCGCGGGCGCGGCGCAGCCGGAGGCCATGGCCCTCATCGGGGGCGGTGCGAAATCGGCCTTTTGGGCCAAGCTCATCGCCTCGATTCTCGATGTGAGCTTGGTGCGCTACGATGCATCCGATCGCGGGACTGCCTATGGTGCGGCACGTCTGGCGCGGCTCGCCATTACCGGTGAGGAGGCGGAAGCGGTGGTCGTGCCGCCGCCTATAAAGGATGTCATCGCGCCGGATCAGGGACTGACGGACGCCTACCGCCCGCGCATCGAGGCGTTTCGCTCATTATATAAAGCGCTTGAGCCGATCTGGCCGTCGGTCGCTGGCTAGCCACTCTAAGCAGCAATATCAAAGGCTTAAATTGAATTCCCCGGCTTGATCATGGGCAGGGCGGAAGGCCTTGACTCTTCATACCAAGCGTTAATATTGTACGGTGTATACACCATACAGTTTGAGACATGAACCGACCGCTTCGTCAGGATCTCTCCGCCGCCATTCCAGAGGGCGTTGCTGCGCTTCTGGAAAAAGAGATCATTTTTGGCGAGTTGGCCCCCATGGCGCGCTTGACGGAAGAAGAAGTCGCGGCCCGCTATGGCGTTTCGCGCTCCCCAGTGCGCGAAGCTTTGCGGCTTCTAGAGCGTGACGGGCTTGTCCTCCGGGCTGCCCGGCGCGGCATCTGGGTGGCGCCGCTGTCGCTCAAGGATTTCGACGAGATCTATACCTGCCGGATCGAGCTCGAAGGCGTTGCCGCCGAGCAGGCGGCAATGTCAAGCGATACCGAGCGCAAGAAGCAGTTCGCTGGCCTTCTCGAAGAATTGCGCGCGGCGCATGCGCGCGGCGATGGCCGTGAATTCTTCATGGTCGACGTGCGCGGCTCGGCGCTGACCTATGACCTCTCCGACAATCGCACGCTGAAGCGCCTGCTCGCCAGCCTCGACAAGCAGGCGCTGCGCTACCGCTTCATCGGCTACACGCATAATCCCGAGATCGTCGACATAACCATGACTCATACGGCCGCGATCTATGATGCGATCGTCGGGGGTCAGGCGGAGCGCGCCAAAGAGCTCACTGAGCACATCATTCACTACATCTGGCAGTTCATGCGGGGGGCCATTGCCGAGAATTTCGGCAAGGAATGATCCGTCATGTTGCATATTGCGGCCTCATTCGACGTCATCGACTCGCACACTGCGGGTCATCCGACCCGCGTGATCCTGACCGGGGTTCCAGCCCTTTTCGGCAGTAGCGTGCGCGAGCGGCGCGAGGATTTCCGCCGGCGCTTTGATCATCTGCGAACACTTCTTCTGCATGAGCCGCGCGGCCATGCGGCGATGGTCGGCCTCGTGCCGGTGCCCTCTGAGCGCGCCGATTGCGGCGCCTTCTTCATCTCCTCTTATGTCTATCTCGACATGTGCGGCCACGGCACTATTGGCTATGCTAAGACGCTCGCCGCATCGGGGCAGATCTCGCCTGCGACCGGCGACAGCTTCACACTGGAAACTCCGGCCGGCATCGTCACCGTCGGCCTCGTCTGGGGCAATGACGGCGATCTCCTCTCGGTGCGCCTCCGGAACGTGCCGAGCTATCTGGCGATCGAGAAGATCAGCGTCGATGTCGCGAGTCTGGGGCCGGTTTCCGCCGACATCGCCTATGGTGGCATGTGGTATGCCCTGATCGACGCCAAGACTCTCGGCCTGTCGCTTAAACCCGACAGTGTCAGCGAATTGCTGCGCGCCGGCAGCGCGATCAAGATGAAGCTCAAGGAAGCGCTCGCCGGCAATGCCCTGATTGGCGATGACCCGCCCCCCAGCGTCCTCTTCTATGCCGATCACGCCGCCGATGAGAGCACGCATCTCCTGGTGCTCGACATCAACAAGTTCGACCGCTCGCCCTGCGGCACCGGCACCTCGGCGAGGCTGGCGCAGCTCAAGCGCTTGGGCCGCATCCCCGCCAATGGCGTCTATCGGGCGAAGAATATTCTGGGCGTGCCCTTTCTCGCGCGTGTCGCGGGCGAGACGCGCGTCAACGGCTTCGACGCCGTTATCGCCGAGATCGAGGGCTCGGCCCATATCACGGCTCACACGACGATCGTTCTCGAGGCAGATGATCCGATCAGTGAGGGATTTCTTTGCCGGTAGGCATCCTGCCGGCAAGGGAGGTTACGCATTAAACAAGAAGGAGGACGCGTAAATGAAGTCGCTAACATTGAAATCGCTGGCAGCGCTGGTGGCGCTCTGCTTTGCGATCATCGCCACGCCACAGATCGCTTCGGCCGAGGATGATCCTTCGGCCGTTCTCAACCAGATCCGTTCCAGCGGTGTGCTCAAGATTCCAGTGATGACCGGCGAGGAGCCGGGCTATATCAAGGACAAGAATACCGGTGCCTGGAGCGGGTTCTATGTCGAATTCCTCACCGAGATCGCCGATGCGCTCGGCGTGAAGATCGAACCCGTCGAGACTACCTGGGGCAATCTTGCCGCCGACTTCCAGTCGGGCAAGATCGACATCGCCATTGGCGTCAATCCCAACCCCAAGCGCGGCCTGGTGGTCGACTATCTGTGGGAACCGCTGTTCACCGACGCCTGGGCGGTGCTGACGCCGAAGGGCAAGCCGGTGAAGACCTGGGCCGAGCTCAACGATCCGGCAAAGAAGGTCGTCGCGCAGAAGGGTTCGACCATGCAGGTCGTCGCCGAGGCGCTGTTGCCAAAGGCCACGATCACCCCGGTCGAGGACCGCAATCTGGCATTGCTCGAATTGCAGGCCGGTCGCGCCGATGCGGTCGTTTTTTCGATCTTCGATGCGCTGCAGATCACCGAACAGGGACTGGGCGACGTCTCGCTGCCCGAGCCTATCTTGCGCAATCCGGCGACGCTCGCCGTGGCGCGCAAGCCCGGCAATGCCGGCTACATCAACTTCCTGACCAACTGGGTCCTGCAGCAGCGCTCGCTGGGCCTCGCTCAGGGCAAGCTGATGCGTTCCTGGGAGGCCCGCGGCATCAACATGTCGATCCTGCCCGCAGGCTTCAGCTTCTGATCTGAAGTCGTCCACGAACTGGCCTGCCGGTCTCGGACCGGCAGGCTGTCAACCCGAAGAGGCCGTGCCATGACCTTCGATTTCACCGTCGTGACTGCCAACGCCCATTTGCTTTGGCAGGGGTTTCTCATCACGCTCTATTACACGGTCATCACCATCGCCGCCGGTCTGTTGATCGGTCTCGTCATCGGCCTCATCCTACTGAGCCCGTTTCGACCGCTGGTCTGGCTCGGCCGGGTCTATGTCGAATTCTTCCGTAACATCCCGCTGCTCGTCATCGTCTTGTGGACCTATTACGCCCTGCCGATCTTCTCGGGTGTGAACATCACCAAGGGGTGGGCCGGCTTCCTGGCGCTCAGCTTCTATGTCGGATCCTTCTATGCCGAGATCCTGCGCGCCGGCGTTCAGTCGATCGATCCGGGGCAGACGGATGCCTCGACCGCGCTCGGCATGTCCTATGGCCAGCGCATGCGCCGGATCATCCTGCCGCAGGCTTTCCGCCGCATGGTGCCGCCGCTCGCCGGCCAGTCGATCATCCAGATGAAGAACACGACCTTGCTGTCGATGATCACCGTGCCTGATCTGCTCTATCAGGGCAGCTATATTTCGTGCTTCACCTATCGCCCGATCGAGATCTACACCGCCATCGGCCTGATCTTCGTCATCATCCTCGTAGAAAGCCGCAATGGACACGGAACACGCAAGGGAAATACTCAAGCTCCGCGCCATCTGCCTGCGCTTCGGCAAGGCCGAGGTGCTGCGTGGCGTCGATCTTTCCGTCGCCCAGGGTGAAGTCGTCGTCATCATTGGCGGCTCGGGTTCGGGCAAGACGTCGCTGTTGCGGTGCATCAATCTCCTCAACACGCCATCATCGGGCTCGATCGTCATCGATAGCGAAACCTTGTTCGACGTCGACAGGAACGGCACCGACAGAGCCGGCCTGAAGTCTGCGCAGATCAACCGCATCCGCGCGCAAACCGGCATGGTGTTCCAGCAGTTCAATCTCTTTCCGCATATGACCGCGCTGCAGAATGTCATGGAGGCGCCGGTGACGGTAAAGCGGCAAAACAAGCAGGATGTGGAGAAGCAAGCCCGCGAACTTCTTGGCCAAATGGGGCTCGAGCAGCATGTCGATAAGCGCCCGGCGCAGCTCTCGGGCGGCCAGCAGCAGCGTGTGGCGATCGCCCGGGCACTCGCCATGGAGCCCAAGGTGATGCTGTTCGACGAGCCGACCTCGGCGCTCGATCCCGAGCTTGTCGGCGAGGTGCTGAAGGCCATGGTGGCGCTCGCCAGGAGCGGCATGACGATGGTCGTGGTCACCCATGAGCTCGGCTTCGCGCTCGAGATCGCCGATCGCGTGATCTTCATCGATCAGGGGCTGATCGCCGCGGATGGCCCCCCGCAGCAAGTGCTGCTCCATCCCGAGCACCTGCGTCTCAAGCAATTTGTCGGCCGGTTCCATGAGACCGCCGACCTGCTGCGGCCTTTCCTCGAAGGCAAGGCCCGCCATCACGAATTAAGGAGTATGGAATGAACGTTCGCAATATCATCGACAACAGGGCCGCAGCCCCAAGCGGCAAGGCGATCAATCCCGCCATCAATCCCTCCGACACTGCTGACGTTATCGCGCGTGAGGATTGATGATGGCATTGACTTTCGATCCGGCTGAGCTCGCCATTCCTTCCGGCCATCATATCGGGGGAAAATTCGTTCACCTGGGCAAAGCCGATATCGATGTGCTGCGCCCCTCCGATCATCAGATCTTTGGCGCCATTGCCGATGGCGGCGAGGAAGCGGTCGGCCTCGCTGTCGATGCGGCCCGCAAAGCATTGAAGGAAAGCCGCTGGGCCCGTCTGGCGCCACGCGAGCGCGCCCGCGTGCTGCGCCGCTGGGCCGATCTCATCAACGAACAGAATGAATATCTGGCCCGCCTCGAGGCCGCAGGCTCGAGCCGCCTCATCTCACTGACCGCGGTGGGCGATGTGGTGCGTACCGCGGATGTCATCCGCTTTTTCGCCGAGTATTGCGACAAGCTCGAAGGCGAGGTGACCGCGACTGAAGAGGGCACGCTGAGCCTGGTCAAGAATGAGCCCTATGGCATTGTCGGTGCCATCGTGCCGTGGAATTTCCCGATGATCACGGCGGCCTGGAAATTCGCGCCCGCCCTTGCCGCCGGCAATGCGGTGGTGATGAAGACATCCGAGCTGACGCCGCATTCGCTGCTAGTGCTCGCCGATCTCGCTGCCAAGGCAGGTCTGCCGGCAGGACTCCTCAATGCCGTCAATGGCCTCGGCCACACGACCGGCAGCGCCATCGTGCGGCATCCCGACATCCGCAAGATCTCCTTCACCGGGTCGAGCACGACCGGTCTTGCCATCATCCGTGAAGCGGGCATCAAGCCACTCACCCTGGAATTGGGTGGCAAGAGCCCGCAGCTCGTTTTTGCCGATGCGGGTGATCTCGACAAGGTCGCAGGCCGCGTCGCCACTGCCTTCATCGCCAATGCCGGCCAAGTCTGCACCGCGGGCTCGCGTCTCGTGGTCGAGAGCAGGATAGCAGATGAATTGCTCGACCGGGTCGAGCGGCGCTGCAAATCGGTCAAGCCCGGGCCGACCTGGATTGCCGAGACCGATTTCGCGCCGATCATCAGCCGAAAGCAAGCCGATCGCATCGATAGGCTGGTGCGCCTGACGGTGAAGGAAGGCGCTTCGCTGCGCACCGGTGGAAGCTTCATCGAAAGCCGCAATGAAGGCGCCTTCTATGCGCCGACGATGCTGGAAAATGTCAGCGAGGACATGACCGGCTTCAAGGAGGAATTCTTCGGGCCTGTCTTATCGGTGCATCGCTTCGATGACATCGAGGAAGGCCTCAAGCTCGCCGATCACCCGACTTTCGGCCTGGCGGCCAGCGTCCATACGAGCGACCTTCGCAAGGCGCTTCACACCGCCGACCGGATCGAGGCGGGAACCGTATGGGTCAATCATCACGGCCGCGCGCCGGAATTCACCTCGCCCGCGGGCGGCTTCAAATCCTCAGGCTATGGCAAGGATATGGGGCGCGCCGGCATCGAGGCCTTCCTGCGCAAGAAGGCGGTCTGGGTCAACTACGCACAGTAAAGCGGCAGAAGATGAAATTCGACTATGTCATCGTCGGAGGCGGTTCTGCCGGCGCCGTGCTGGCCAATCGCCTGTCGGCCGAAAGCCGCAACAAGGTCGCGGTGTTCGAAGCCGGCCCCGACATGCCGCCCGACAATATTCCCGATATCATTGCCGACAGCTATCCGGGCCTTTCTTATTTCGATCCGCGCTATCACTGGACCGATCTCAAGGTCTACACGCGCTCACCAAGGCTCAATGCCGGCGCCACTAAGCCCTCGAAGCTCGAACAGGCGAAAGTGATGGGGGGCGGCTCGAGCATCAATGGGCAGTTCGCTGTGCGGGGGCTGCCTACGGATTACGATCACTGGCAGTCGTTGGGCGCGGATGGCTGGGACTATGAGGGCATGCTGCCCTTCTTCAAGAAGCTCGAGCGCGACCTCGATTTCGACGGTCCCATGCATGGCAAGGATGGGCGCATTCCTATCCGCCGGGTGTTTCCTGAGGATTGGGCGGGCTTCACCAAGGCGGTCCTCGCCAGCGTCGAGAAAGATGGGCATGCCTATCTCCCGGATTATAACGGCACGTTCGAGGACGGCTCCTTTCCCTTGCCGCTCTCCAATGAGAATGACCGGCGTGTGTCGACCGCCACTGGCTATCTCGATCGCGAGACGCGCAAGCGGACCAATCTGTCGATCATCGCCAATGCCTTTGTCGAGCGGATTACCTTTTCGGGCCGCAAGGCCACCGGCATCGATGTCGTTCTTGACGGCAAGCGCCAGCATGTCGAGGCGCGTGAAGTCATCATTTCATCGGGGGCACTCCATTCGCCCGCCATGCTGATGCGCTCAGGAATAGGTCCCCAAGGTCATCTCAAGCATCATGGTATTGGGGTGGTGGCCGATGTCTCGGGGATCGGCGAAAATCTCACCGATCATCCGCATCTCGCCGTCGCCGCGCATATGAAGCCGCAAGGCCGTCTGCCGCGCCACCAGCGCCGCCACATCTTCCTGGGTGTGCGCTATTCCTCGAACTTCGCCCAATGCGACAGGGGCGATATGCTCATCATGCCGGTGAACCGGTCGGGCTGGCATCCGCTCGGTCGCAGTATCGCGGCGCTGAATGTCTGCGTGAATCGATCCTATTCACAAGGCACCGTGCGGCTGCTCAGCGCCTCGCCCTTGGATGAGCCCGAGATCGACCTCAATCTCGCTTCCGACGCACGCGATCTCGCCCGTCTCGTCGACGGCTTCAAGCGGCTCTACCGCATCATGGAATCCCCCGAGGTCAGGCCGCTGCTCAATACCTGGTTCCTCGCGGGCTACACCGATGAGGTGCGCGCGATGAGTGTGCGCAAGGCCTCCAACTGGCTGAAGACGGCAGCCGCCGCTTTCCT
>VAZZ01000144.1:0-2379 GCA_005884715.1 Alphaproteobacteria bacterium
CTTTGTTCAGCAATCAGGAAGGCGATCAGGCGAGCGTAAATCCACACTCGCGCGAGTTCCGGCTTCTTGGCGGCCAGTTCGTCGAGATGGGCAAGACTCTTCATTCGTTTAAACGCGAGTTCGAGTTGCCAGCGAAAGCGATAGAGGGTGAGCACGTCGCAGGTCGGGAACGTCGCGACTGGCAGCGAGGTCAAGAGCAGGATGTATTTGGCCGCCTCAAGACTGCGCGGATCAGCCGTCCTGCCTCGCTTCTTGGCCTCCTTCAGCAGGCGCTTCTGTTCCGCTTTCGCTTGTTCTGGGCTCTTGCGCCGGATGACGAGGCGCGCGATCAGCGGCTGCGCCACAGCCGTGCCTTCCTCGATACGGACATTGACCTCACCTTCCTCAGATGTCTGGGCGGCGAGTACTGCAAACAGGTCGAAGGCGGTGCCATCCGGCTGCGACAGGCGCAGTGCATTCCACCCGGTGCGCACGATGAAGTCGCCACCCTGCTCGATCACTGGCCGCAGATCGCGCGGTCTTGCATAGTAGCGATCCGCCAGCACGATGTCGCCCGCTCGATAGGGCAGACGGCGCAAGCTTTCGGCACCGCTTCCATCAGTCAATTCGGTCATAGCCGACATGCAGGCGCCATGTCGTGCGATCGGCTCCGGGTTCGCAAATCGACGTCGCATCCAGCGCACGCACGCGATAACCCGCCCATCGCCCTGCCGGTATCTTCGCCTGCTCAGCAATCAGTGCCGCCACAATATCGCCGAGCCACGGTCCTGCCTTGCACAGGCGCTCTATCAGCGAGGGGTCCGACAAGCTGGCAAGTCCCGCTACCTCGGCCCAGGCACAGGTTTCCCGCAGCGACATGCCGCACCCTCCGTAGGCCAGCGCCAGTCGCAACAACGTCGTTGCATTCTTCACTTCTCGTGCGCGCGTGAATGCACCACGCGCGCGTGCCGTTTGTTCCAGGTCAAAACCCGCAGGCAAGTGCGCTTGCACTTCCGGCCAGTAATCCAAAATGTCAGGGCGAATCGTCATCCCCATCTTGAATCACATTGCGATTCCCGTCGTCTAGTCCTTAACCTAGCGCCTATGAGGGCTAGGGTAAGGGGATAAGGTCTATCCGGATAGAGCCTATCCCCTCATCCTCCCATCGCTGTCGCGATGGGCCCCTCCTTCTCCCCCTGGGAGAAGGAAACAGGAAATTACCGCCCTGCCACTTTGAAGACGGCGGCCAGACGGTCGATCTGATGGCTGACCGGGCTTGGCTGCGGGTTCGTCCTGACCGTGGCGGAAACCATCTCGTCGAGCTTCAGGATGCGTTCATGCAGTCTGAGCGAACGGTCGATCAGATCCTTGAGGGCAAAAGGGATCTGCTCATAGCCTGTCAGCGTATGGCCTGCTCCGATTTCGGACAGATTTATGCGATGCTTTTCCCTTGAGGCGTCCTGAAACGAGATTTCGCCTGCGCTCACCGCACGCTGGAGCAGCAGCCAGGAGGCGAGTTGCATCAGCCGCGTGGTCAACCGCATGCTTTCGGTGGCATAGGCAATGGCGCCGGTACGATCGAGAATACGGGAATCCTGGCGGCCGGGGCCGTCCAGGTAGTTCGCCGTCTCTTCGACTAACCCCATGCCTTCCTTGAATATTCCGGCGAATTGATCAGATGCGGTAAAACGTGCCAGGAAATCGACCAGACCCTCACCGGTCCGGTTTCCTGAATTGTCCCCTTTAGCCTTCATGAGAATCAATTCTTTCGTTCTTTTCTCCATCGCACCCTCATCGGAACGGGATTAACGGGACATTAATCTTGGTTCATTTCCGGCCACTATCCACAAGAAATGGCCTTAACGATTGTTAACGAGCAAATCCCGGGCCAAAAAAAAGCCGCGCAAAAGCGCGGCTAAAGGTTCTAACAGGGAGGCGTCAAACAGAGTGGACAGGAGCCACTCGGAGAATCCAGATGACTGGATTACATTGATGAAAATACAACCGAATCCCTTACTGATTAGTTAACGATACGGTTGCTTAACGCAAAAAGAGTCTGAACGGCCTGTCAGCTCCGGAAAAAGGCGTCGGCAGCGGCCTTGCTCGACTGTTTGGCGGCAATGGCCTCGCGGATGCGGACGATCTCGGATTCCAAAAGGTGAACACGGTGTTCGAGTTCGGCAACCGACAGGAGGGCGAGATCTTCGCCAATGACGATCTCGGATTTCTTGAGCGGACGAATGTCGTCGAGGTCCATGGGCCTACTCCCTTGACGATGAGTACAGAATGAGCAGTTTGGCCTCAGCTTTTCCGCCGTGCAAGTGAGGAGTCCCCGAATGACATCGCTGCCCAAACAGATGACCGCCATTGCCATAACGACACCTGGCGGTCCTGAGGTGC
>VAZZ01000144.1:2580-5637 GCA_005884715.1 Alphaproteobacteria bacterium
GTTCCCGAAGGGATCTCGTTGATCGAGGCCGGGGGAATCCCTGAGAACTTCTTCACGGTGTGGACCAATGTCTTCGATAGGGCAGGGCTCAAGCCCGGCGAGACGTTGCTTGTCCATGGCGGATCGAGCGGCATCGGGACGAGCGCCATCATGATGGCGCACCATCTGGGCTCGCGGGTCTTCGCCACTGCGGGCTCAGCCGATAAATGCCGGGCCTGCGAGGCTTTAGGTGCCCAGCGGGGCATCAATTATCGTGACGAGGACTTCGTCGCAATCGTCAAAGCCCAGACCGACGGCAAGGGCGCCAATGTGATCCTCGACATGGTCGGCGGCGACTATGTCTCGCGCAATCTGGCCGTAGCGGCCATGCATGGCCGGATCGTCCAGATCGCCTTCCTCAAGGGCTCCAAGGTGGAAGTCGATCTCCTTCCGGTGATGATGAAGCGCCTGACCCTGACGGGATCGACGCTCAGGCCGCGCAGCGTCGCCGAAAAGGCGGAGATTGCCCGGGCGCTGGAGGCGAAGGTCTGGCCGCTTCTGGCCCAAGGCAAGATCCGGCCGCAAATCTACAAGACCTTCCCCCTGGCCGAGGCCGCGGAAGCCCACCGGCTCATGGAATCGAGCACCCATGTCGGCAAGATTATGCTTGTGCCCTGAGGGGGCCCGCGACTATATAACGGCCATTCCATCCACCTTCTGATTTCGAGATCACAGAGCCCATCGGTTCTGAAGGAGTTTTTCCCTATGTCACGCTCTCCGCTGATGCCCAAGGCCACCGCCGTGTGGCTCGTCGAGAACACCGCGCTCACCTTCCGCCAGATCGCCGATTTCTGCGGCCTGCATGAGCTCGAGGTGAAGGGCATCGCCGATGGCGATGTCGCGCAGGGCATCAAGGGCCTCGATCCGGTGACCGGCGGCCAGCTCACCCGCGAGGAGATCGAGAAGGGCGAGAAGGATCCGGAATATCGTCTCAAGCTGCTCGAGCCCAAGGTCAATATCGCGGTGCAGAAGGCGACAAAAGGCCCGCGCTACACGCCGGTGTCGAAGCGCGGCGACCGTCCCGATGCGATCGCCTGGCTCTTGCGCTATCACCCGGAATTGCCGGATTCGCAGATCATGAAGCTCGTCGGCACCACCAAGACGACGATCGCCGCCATTCGCGAGCGCAGCCACTGGAATGCGCCCAACATCAAGCCGGTCGATCCGGTGTCGCTCGGCCTGTGTTCGCAGATCGATCTCGATTTCGCCGTGCAGAAGGCGGCGCGCAAGGCCGGCCGCGGCATCGTTGCTGAAGCCGAACCGGTGCGCACCTTGATTCCGGCGGCAGCGGCCGTGGTGCCACCAGCGCCCGCCGCCGAGCCGGAGCGTGCGCCAAAGCGGGCCGAGAAGGAGGAGGAATATGACGCCGATTCCGTCTTCGCCAAGCTCAAGGGCTTGAAAGCGCCGTCGGAGAACGAATAGTGCGTGTACTGATCATCGGGGCGAATGGCACGCTGGGTCAGGCGGCCGTCGCGGCGCTGAAGGGCCGGCACGAGATCATCACGGCGGGCCGCTCGGCCGGCAATGTAAAGGTCGATCTCCTCGATTGCCAGTCGATCGCCAGGATGTACAAGGAGGCGGGCAAGCTCGACGCCGTCGTCACCTGCACGGGACATGCTCATTTCGGGCCACTCGCCACGATGAGCGAGGAACAATTCATGGTCGGCATCAAGGACAAGCTGATGGGGCAGGTCAATGTCGTCCTCATCGGCCAGTCGCTGATCAATGACAATGGTTCATTCACGCTGACCGGCGGCGTCCTCGACCGCGAGCCGATCCGCAAGGGCGCCAATGCCTCGGCGGTGAATGGTGCCCTCAACGCCTTCGCCATGAGTGCGGCGGTCGAACTTCCGCGTAGCATCCGCATCAACGTGGTGAGCCCGACCGTGCTCGAGGCCTCGGCAGCGAAATATGACGGCTATTTCCCGGGCCACATCCCGGTCTCATCCGGGCGCGTCGGCCATGCCTATGTGAAGAGCGTCGAAGGAGCGATCACCGGCCAGGTGATCAAGCTCGACTGACCCCGCGGGATCTCGTCACCCGCTACTTTCTCGACAGAAACAGCAAAGCCGCCATCAGCGCTGGAATCGGTTGGATTCAGGTGGCGAAGGTTCAGGTTTCAGCGAAATTATTTGCGCCTTTCCCGATAGGAAAGCACTCCGAAAGTCTGCATGCATTCATGTTGTAAGTGCAACATTTGTAGTATAGGATCGGAACCGACCTATACTGCCTGTACATCATTCCTTTTTTGACGAGACTTTCTTCGCCTCAAGCATTCTTGAGAAACTGCAGTCTTTACATTGGCTTACCTTCATGAATTGAATATGAACGACCCCACCGGCGTTTATTCATGGAGAGGTTCTTATGTTGTGAATGCCACACTCGGTAACAAAATGTTCAAGGCGGCCGGCAGCCGATCCTGTTCAAAACGAAGCGGTATGGGGATGAACAAGCTTATCTGGCACGAATTCAACACCAAAACCAATTTGCTGTCGCAAAGCGATGGGTTTCCCACCTTCTGCGAAGAGCTCATCGAGCGCCAGATGGCGCTCGATGATGTGGCGAAAAACGGCGCGCCATTCTCCGGCACGATCAAACGCTGCCTGCTCGGCATGGTCGAGGTCGCCAATATCGCCACCGCGGTCGCAAGCTATGTTCGAAGGCCCGAACTCGTCAGTGACGGAAGTGACGCGGTTTTCGTCGTGATATGTCTGGAAGGCAGCATGCTATGCAGGCAAGGCGACGATGCCATCCGCGTCGGGGCGGGCGAGGGTGTCATCTGCGACAGCGGCGAGCCGGGTGGCCTGCAGATGGAAACCGAGACGCGCTATTGGGCGCTGAAGGTGGCGCGCGCCATCATGACGAAAGTGGCACCGCATATAAAACGGTTTGCCGGACTGAAGCTCAACAATACCGGCATGGCGATGAAGCTGCTCGCCAAATACCTCGATGGGCTGCAGGGCGGCGATGCGCTGGGCAACGAACGGGAAGCCCGGATTTTCGGCGAGCATCTTCTCG
>VAZZ01000145.1:0-6931 GCA_005884715.1 Alphaproteobacteria bacterium
CGTCAGGAGCCGAAGCACTCTCGGCGATGTTGCCAACCTGCTCGGAGGCTGTCACCACGGCGTTCACCGGCGATTTAAGTACCGCAAGCTTGTGCTGGATTTTGCGGCTGATTTCGGGTGCCTGACTGACCCATTCCGTTACCGGACCGCTCAGAAAAAATATGCCCGTGCAAAAAATGCTTAAAACAACCAGGACAATGAACAGCGCGCTGATCGGAGGAGCCACCCGTCGCTTCTGCATGAATCTGACTATTGGACTTAAAGTGAGCGCCAGGAGGAATGCGAGTACAACCGGCAGCAGAAAGTCCCGCGCGAAATAAACGAGGCCAACCAGGATGATGAGGAATATTCCCACCAGTGCGACGCGAATGGAGCGCAGTCTTGCATCGAGGTCCTCGATCAGCTGGTATTGGGTCAGCTTGGGCGGCACTTTTGGCCGTTTCATTTTGAGGCTGCTTTCTGAGTGTCCTCGCCAGGTTACATTTCCAATTGAAACAAGCGTTCTTATATGCGTGACGTCCATGCGCAGGGCCCCGCGAGCCTACGCCAATTTACGGCCCACGATAAGCCACCAAAACCCTGGCTCCTTTCGCCGCGAGCGTCTTGTATCCGGCAGGATGACCAGCGTATCATCTTGCCATGATCGATTTCTGGCTGCGTTCTGGCATAGCGGGGATTGTCATCCTGCCTTTCCTTGTCTTCTATCCGGTGGCCGCTCTCATCGTGTGGCTGACGCATCTCTCGCCGGCGCGCCCGTTCTTCGCCAGCTCTGTCGGCGTCAATGAGCGCCCGTTTGCCGGGCGGGCGATCGATGACGGGCCGATCCGAGATGCGATCGCCAGCGCGCAAAGGCGAGTTGGCACCTGATGATCCGGCCGGTACGGCCTGAAGACCGGGCGGAATGGGAAGCCGGGCCCTGACGCGATGCCTTGCTGGCGTCCGCAAAGTTTCGCACACCGGATTACATTGCATAATACGGCGCAGTTGTCCCGTTTCTGGGCAGGTGGTTCCCGGGAAATGGAACCTTGTTGAACCGCCAGTGCAAGCAGATGGCGTTTTTCCAGTCAATTCATGCGGCGGCTGTGGCGATAAAGCCACAGTCACGAAAAAATCAATGTTAACGAGCCGCCAGTTCCGGTCCGTTCGCTCTTGCCGATTGAATTTAACAGCGAAACAGGTCAAAAAATGCCTCAGGGGAATTGGTAAGGGGTGCTTCATGGCGCGCATTGCCGGATTTTTGCTGACGGCTGCGGTTGGCCTGATCTCTCTTGCCGTGACGGCACATGCCGCAGAGCCGATCGGGAAAGTGGTGGCCGTCGGCGGCTCGCCGACCGGCTCCGGCCGCGCGCTCATCGCCGGAAGCCCGGTCTATGAGAATGACCGGCTCGTCACCGGCAAGGGCAATATCCAGATCATCTTCATCGATGACACCAAGCTGGTGGTCGGTCCCAATTCCTCGCTCGTCGTCGACCGCTTCCTGCTCAAAGGCGGCAAAAGTGCCCAGAAATTCTCCGTCAATGCGCTGCGCGGCACTTTCCGTTTCATCACCGGCGATATGGCGAAGAAGGCCTATGATATCCAGACGGCGAGCGCCACCATCGGCATCCGCGGCACCGGTTTCGATTTCTCCTCCGGCCGGGAGACTCTGGTCGCGGTGCTGGAAGGCGGCGTCAGCCTGTGCGCTTCAGGTCAATGCGCGGCGATCCCCGATCAATGCGGCGTCGGGCGGGCGGGCGGCAATGGTGCCAGCAAGCTCAGCGGGCGCAGCAAGAGCCAGGCGCTCCGGCAGCTGCCCTTTATCCTCAACCAAAGCGCGCTGGCACGCTCGTTCCGGCTCAATACCCAGTCCTGCCGCTCGAGCTTGAGCCTGCTGCCGAACTTCCCGAACAACAGCAATAAGGGCCCGGCGGCCGCCGGTCCGCAAGGGCCAGGGGGCCCACCGGGCGGCGGCGGACCTCCGGGCGGCGGACCTCCAGGCGGCGGCACTCCGGGTGGCGGATCAGGCGGTGGCGGTGGCAGTGGCGGCGGGCCAGGCGGCGGCAATGGTTGAGATCGGCAAGGGAATTAAGTGATGGCAAAGCCGCTAAATTGGCAGCTGTTCGACGCGCCGGAGAAGAAGGCGATCAGCCGAAGCATGCGCAATCGCCTGGCGCTCACCACCATCCTGGCCGTGGCGCCGTTTCTCAATTATGGCCGCCCGACCTATGCCGCTTGTGTGCCCTCACCCTCGCCGACTTTCATTTGCAGCGGCACGAGTACCGGCGAGGGCATCTTTGTCAACAATGCGGATGTCTCGACGCTGGGCAGTCCACCCTTCGTGGTGACCGACGATGGCGTCTTTGTCAGCGGCCTCGGCGATCAACGCTTCACCGACAACTACGCCTCCACCAGCATCACCAACAACGGCTATTACGGCCGTGGCCTCTCCGTCATATCCTTGGGCGATTACGGGCCGACGCCTGGCGCGGTGACAATCTACACCAATGGCACGATCAGCGGCACGGCCCATGGCATCTATGCCTATAATCGCGGCAGCGGCGATATCACCATCACGGCGAACGGCACTGTCACCGGCGTAGATGTCACCGAGCCTTATGGTGCCGACAACTTCATCGCCAATGACGGCATCCATGCCGAAAACTTTGGCAACAATCTCACCATCACCACGGGCGTCGCAAGCACTGTCACAGGCGAGCATACACCGGAAATGAATTTGACGCCATCTATGCCAAGAATTTCGGCGAGAATCTCAATGTCACCATTGGCGCCGACGCCTCGGTCGATGGTGCGGGCAACGGCATAGGGGCGCATAATTATGGCGCCGGCGATCTCACCGTCACCGTCGATGGCTACGTCGCCGGAAAAGGCTATGACGGCATCCGCGCCTATAATTTCGGGGAAACGCTGACCGTCACCACCGGTGCATCGAGCGTCGTCCTCGGCCATGACAATGGCATCGATGCGCGCAATTTCGGCGAGGGCGCTCTCAATGTCACGGCCGATGGCTATGTGACCGGCTATTTCAATGACGCCATATATGCCAGGAATTACGGCACCGATCTCACCATCACCACCGGGGGTGAGAGCATCGTGCGCGGCGGCGGCAACGGCATCGGGGCCTATAATTTCGGCAGCGGCAGTCTCTCGATCACGGCCGACGGGCTGGTGGGCGGCTATAGCGAGGATAGCGACGGCATCCACGCCTTCAATTCAGAGGATGGCGAGGACCTGACCATCATCACTGGCGCCGACAGCGATGTCTTCGGCGGCAAGGATGGCATCGATGCCACCAATTACGGCAGCGGTTTCCTCAGCATCACCGCCAATGGTCATGTCGCCGGCTATGGCTTTTTTGGCGACGGCATCAAGGCTCTCAACCAAGGCACCGATGCGACCATCATCACCGGCGCCGATAGCGATGTCTTCGGCAACAAGGACGGCATCGATGCCCGCAATTTCGGCAGCGGTTTCCTCTCCATCACCGCCAACGGCCAAGTGACGGGCGAGTTTGGCGATGGCATATTCGCCCTCAATGTCTCCGGTGGCCTCTTCGACTTCGATAGCGGAACGTATCGCTTCGGCGATGCCACCGATCTGACGATAACCACCGGCGCCGACAGCGATGTCTTCGGCGGCAAGGACGGCATTGCCGCCGTCAATTTCGGCAGCGGTTTCCTCGCAATCACCGCCAATGGCCAGGTCACCGGCAATGGCGGAGATGGCATAAACGCATTCAATTCGAGCAACGGCACCTCCCTCACGATTACCACCGGCGTGGGGAGCGTGGTCACCGGCGTCGATGACGATGGTATCGACGCCGAGAACGATGGCGACGGCGATCTCACCATCACGGCGAATGGGACGGTCACCGGACTAGGCGAGGACGACTCCTTCGGGAGCGGCATCGAGGTCCGCAATTTCGGCAGCGGCGGCACGATCATACAGGTGGGCGGTGCCGGCCTCGTTGAGGGCAACTATGCCGGCATCGATGCCCTGTCGACCGGATTCGAGAATATCTCGATCACCAATGACGGACTGGTGCAAAATCTCTCGGCCCAGTCGGACAGTCTGGCGATCCGCACCAATGGCGGTGTCACCCATATCGACAACAATGGCAATCTCATCGGCAAGGTGTTGCTGGATCCGGATGATCACTTCGACGATGTGCTCAACAATGCCGGCTTCTGGAACACCGCCAACGGCACCAGCGATTTCGGGTTTGGCGAGGATGTGGTCAACAATACCGGCACTCTGCGCGCCGCCGATGACCCGACCGTTTTGGAAGACACGACCCTTAACCATCTCGATTTCTTCAACAATAATGGCGGCCTGATCACGATGGTCGACGGGCAGGCGGGAGATATCCTTCGCTTGCAGACGGATGAGAGTACTCCCGGCACGCTATATACCGGCAATGGCGGCCACCTGGCGGTCGATGCAGTCCTGGGGCCGGGAACGGACGGCGTGTCGGATTTCCTCCAGATCCTCGGCAGCAGCGCCGGCACGACCCTGGTTTCCGTCAATGTGGTCAAAGTGACGGGCGCCAATTTCGACGGCATCCCCGTGGTGGAGGTCGAGGGGGGTACGACGGCCGAGAGCGATTTCGATCTCGCAGGCCCTCTCAATGCCGGCTTCTTCACCTGGGACCTGCGGCTCGATGGCAATGTGCATGAACTCTACACCTCAGGGATTGGCGTCGGCGCTTATGAATTCGCCGCCGGTATCACCGGCGCCCAGGACCTGTGGTACCAGAGCATCGGCACGCTGCTGCAGCGCCAGGCGGATCTGCGCGCATTGCTGGAAGGCTCACAGGTGACGCCGGTCGCCGATTTCGCCGAGCCGGTCGAACCGACGCCCACCGCCCATATAACCCCGGGCTTCTGGCTCAGAGGTGTGGGCGCCTGGCTCAAGCGCGACGATGAGGAAGACGGCTTCAATCTCGACCGCAAGCAGACGATCTGGGGCGGCATGGGGGGCTTCGACTTCGGCAGCGAGAGTGCGGGCGAGGCCTGGATGTTCGGGCTGTTCGGCGGCTATCTGTCCTCCAAGCTCAAATTCGACGACACCAACAGCGAATGGAAATATGATGGCCCGACGGTCGGCGCCTATGCGACCTATATGAACCAGGCCTTCTTTGCCAATGCGACGGTGAAGGCGGACTTCCTCGATATCGACATCGATCCCAAGGATCTGGGCGGCGATGATACCGACACCGATGCCGTCAATATCGGCGGCATGCTCGATACCGGCTACAAATTCGGCCACGAGCTCTTCATCGAGCCGCAGGCCTCGCTCGCCATCGTCCATACCGAGATCGATGATGTCGATGTCTTCGGCGGCACCGTCGAGTTCGACGACGAGACGAGCGTCAGGGGCCGCCTCGGCCTGCGGCTCGGCATCGACCACACGGGAAGCAACCAGATGGTCTATTCATCGGACGTGATAGCGAGTGTGTGGGAGGATTTCTCAGGCGACAACAATGTCTCGATCACCGATCCGACTTTCGGCTCATTCGGCGCATCGGATGATCCAGGCGCCACCTATGGCGATGTGTCGCTGGGCTTCAGCGTGGCGGCACCGGATGGCTGGTCGAGCTTCCTCAGGGGCAACTACCAGTTCGGCGATGAATTCGAGGCTTTCGCCGGCAATGCCGGGGTGAGATACGCCTGGTAGAAATCCCCTCCCCTTGTGGGGGGTCGGATGTCTGATCACTTCGTGCATCCTCGCTGAACAATCTCAAGCAATGTGCGAGACCCCCACCCCTCCCCGCAAGCGGCCGCAAGGGGGAAGGGAACAAATGGAACTTCTTCTTATACCTTCAGTACAAGGACGATTGTGGCTTTGTTGCCACAGTGGCGCGAAATTCGGCATAGCGCGAATGAATCTCCTATTGGAATTATTTGAGTTGAGTTAGGTTCAATCCACCGCGTGACATCGCGGGGGACGGCGGACTGGGACGGCAGGCGGACTCGACGCATTCGGAAGGTTTATTCATTCCGGCGTCGAGTTCCCGTTTTTTGTGCCGCTGCGATTCATGTCCGTCACTTTCGCCGAAATGACGGTCACTTTTTCGGGCCGATGCTCTATTTCGCCATCGCCCGCGTCGCCTCGATCAGCGCATCGGTGATGGTGCCTAGCGCGTTGAACTGGCCATAAATATCAAGTCCGTAATCGCGCTGGTGGCCGAGGCCGTGGTCGGAGGAGAGGTGCCAGGTGCGGCCCGAGGAATTGAGCTCCAGCACATGGAGCTCGCCGGTTGCGTGCTCGCGGATGATGTCGATGCCCATCACCGGGATTTGCGTGAATCTGACCGAGACGGCGCTCGCCAAGGCGATCACCGCTTCGTCATAGACGAGAGTGAGCTTGCGCTCCATGCCGTTCGCCGCCACATCGAAGTCGATCTCATCCTTGCCGTCGGCATCGAGTGGCACAAGCTTTTCCGAGGCGACCGACGCCATCGCATAAATGGGCCGGCCGAGCACGGTCATCACCCGATAGCACTGGGCGTAAGGCCCGGAATGAATATAGCGCTGAGCCAGCAGGTCCCGGCCGTGCCGGGGATCATCCTTGGGCAAGGAACGCGTGTCGCTCCAGCGAACATGCCTGGTGCGCACCAGCCTGATGCCGCGGCCCCTGTAGCCGACATCGGGCTTGACCACGCTGAAAGGGCCCCAGGCCGTCTCGTCCAGTGCCAGATCCTGGGTGATCGTCCTTGTGTCGGGCACCGGAAAGCCGGCGCGCGTCAGCATCTCGACCTCTTCCGACTTCTTGCGGTCGCAGGTGATCAACCGGGCGCCTCTGAATTTGGGATCGAGCCTGAGCGGCATGGGCGAAAAGATGAGGGTCGGGCGTTCCGCCGCCTGGCGACAGAAATCGGCCGGAATGGGAATGGCGGTCGGGATGACATGAACGTCGATATCAGGGCGCGGCC
>VAZZ01000145.1:6971-10299 GCA_005884715.1 Alphaproteobacteria bacterium
CACATGGAAGATAATGAGATTGTATTTGGCCATGCCGTCGTCCCCAACCCGAATGCAGGACTAACCCATCAGAATCGGGCTGGCAAATCACAAGGCGCCGGGCAATCGGGACGGCATTTTGTTCGCCGCGCGTTGCGCGTAGTCTGAAGCCATGACCAGGCTTCGTCTCAAACGCGTCTATGAGCCGGCGGAGCAGGGCGATGGCGCCCGCGTCCTGGTGGACCGGCTATGGCCGCGCGGCCTCAGCATGGACAAAGCCAGGATCGACCTGTGGCTCAAGGCGGCAAGCCCCAGCCATGACCTGCGCAAGCGTTTCCATGCGAGGCCGCAAGCGTGGGAGGAGTTCCGCAGCGCTTATGGGAAGGAACTGAAGACCCCGGAAGCGCAAGCGGCCATCGCCGAATTGCGCCAGCTCATGTGCAAGGGACGGGTCACGCTTGTTTATGCGGCCCGCGATGAGCACCATAATAATGCGGTGGCGCTGAAAGCCTGGCTCGAGGGTAGGGAAGATTAGGATTATGGGGCGATCCGTGCGATGATGCGGCATCGCCAAAGCCTGGTGCCACTGGCGATTGCGTCGACACGCGGACGCTTGAGCGCATCCAGACAAGGAACTGAAGTCCCATGGCCACCTATCGCTTCAGCGTCGGCCAGAATGTGCGCCTGATGCAAGGTGCCATTCATCGCGGCAAATCCATTTACTGCGAAGTCGTGCAGATCATGCCGTTCGACGGCGCCTCTTTCCAGTATCGCGTCAGGGCCGCCGATGAGCAGTTCGACCGCATCGCCAAGGAGCATGAGCTCGCCGAAGTGGCGGAGGGCGAGATGGAGCCGGCGAGGCCATCCGAACCCCTCGACAAGATCACCTCCATTTCAATCAGAAAAGGCAAAAGATGAGTTTCTTCAAAGCAACATCAGAGCGCAAATCAGCGCCCATCACGCAAAAGGATGCGCTGCGCCAGAAGCGCCTCGCCCATGAACAGGCGCAAAAGGACGCCGGCATCTGGGGCGACATGGCGGTCGGGCAGATCACGCGGGACAACAAGATTTTCCTGCATCACTGGAAGGGCTATGCGCTTACCGATCTCTTCACCCTGGCCAACAAGAAGCCGCGCGAAATGACGCAAGGCGAGCATGACGCGCTCGTCGCCTGGCTGAAGTCAGACGCCTATGAGGGCTTCACGCAAAGCTTCGTCGCCTGGAATATCAGCAACGCCGAGGCGCTCAGGGTCAAGAACGAGCATCTGGAAAAGCACCGCTCAAACGGCCTCGAAGTGATCAATCCCGCGTGATCGCGCGCTTGAGCGCCGAGCGTTCTGACGGGCATGAAACATTTTCCCCTTCTCCCGCTTGCGGGAGAAGGTGGCCGAAGGCCGGATGAGGGTGTTGCACGGCAAGATGACGACCCGTATCATTGAGTCAAAGCGTCTCAATCAGGCTCGGCGTTTGCGCCGCAACCAGACGCCGGCAGAAATCCGATTGTGGTCGGGCCTGCGCGATCGGCGCCTGCAGAATCATAAGTTCATCCGGCAGCACTCAATCGGCCCATTCACCGCTGACTTTCTCTGCCGTGAAGTTGGTCTCATCATCGAGGTTGACGGCGCGACCCATTCCGACGATCGCGACGTAGCATATGATGAGCGCCGCACCGCCTTTCTGGAATCGCAAGGTTATCGTGTCCTCCGCATTTTGAACGATGACATCTATCATCGCTTCAATGATGTGATGGACACGATTCTCCTGGCGCTTGCAGAAAAGCTGCCGGGAGATTGAGCCACACCCTCATCCGGCCTTCGGCCACCTTCTCCCGCAGGCGGGAGAAGGGGAAAATAGTGAACGCGTTAGAGATGTTGGCGCGAGCGTCGCCACCTGGATGGTCTCGTCATAAAGGGCGGCGACCGTCACGCAGCAATTGCCGGCGACGACACGGCCCGGCTGGCGCCGGCCATAGACGATGCCGTCGGCGGCATAATGGAGCATCTCGGGCCCACGCGAAGGATCGCCCAGATTGTGGATGCGGCCCGCGGCATCGCCTGCATGCACTTCAGCCCCCAGCGCATGGAAAGGCTCGAATACGCCATCCGTCGTGGCGAGAACGAAACCGTCGCGGCCTGGAATGCGCAAGAGATTGCGTGCCTCAGCCAAAGGCGGCTTGCCAGTGGGCGCCAGGATGCCGAGATGGGCCAGCACATTCCTGACGCCGCGCCTGCATATTCCGAGCGCATCGATCGACACCGTGCCTGAGCCCGCCATCTCGGTGCCGAGCGTGGTCAGGCCGGCTCTGACCGCGGCCGCCGTCGAGGTGCGGGGCTCGCCCAGATTGTCGATGACAACGGTCAGAGGCGCATCGAAGGCAAGTGCGGCTTCCATGTTGCGCTTGTGATGGAGGGGGTCGGGGGCGGGCTCGATGATGGCGCTCGGCAGGATGTTGAGCGATGAGCCGCCGGAATGGAGATCGATATAGGCATCGCCCAGGGGAAAGATCACATCCGTCACATAAGCCGCGATCTGCTGGGTGATGGTGCCTTTGGGATCGCCCGGAAAAGTGCGGTTGAGATTGAGCCCGTCGACCGGCGAGGTGCGCCGGCCGGCAAGCACCGCCGGCGTGTTGATGGCGGGAAGGATGATGAGGCGGCCCGAGACCAGGCCTGGATCGAGCTCGCGGATCAATTCGCCAAGCGTGATCGGCCCTTCATATTCATCGCCATGATTGCCTCCCTGCAGAATCGCGGTGGGCCCCTTGCCGTTGCTGATCACGGCGATCGGGATGCGGGTGGCGCCCCAGGCATCCTCATGCGGCGAATGGGCGATATCGATGAAGCCTAACTGCCGGCCGGAACGCTCGAAATCGATATTGGTGCGGGCGGTGGACATGAGAATGGTGTCCCGGTTTTCGATGTTCTCTCTTATAGGCAAGCCGGTTCATATGTGAAATATGGGTGTCTATAGTGGCTCGATGAGAATGGAAGACAAATCATGACGGATAATGCGAAGTCCCCGCTGCAGCTGGGGCGGGATGCCACCATCCCGGCCTCCCCGGAACAGGCGGTCCTCGATACCGTCCCCAATCCGCAGGCTGGCGCCTTGTTCCTGACCCGCTTCGCCTGCCCCGAATTCACCTCCATGTGCCCGGTGACCGGGCAACCCGATTTCGGTCATTTGGTGATCGACTACGCGCCCGACAAATGGCTTGTCGAATCCAAGTCGCTAAAACTCTTCCTGCACAGTTTCCGCAATCATGGCGCCTTCCATGAAGACTGCACCCTCTATGTGGCCAAGCGCTTCTGCGACGCCGCCAAGCCGATCTGGCTGCGCATTGGCGGCTACT
>VAZZ01000145.1:10337-14556 GCA_005884715.1 Alphaproteobacteria bacterium
GCTATGGAGGCCGGGGATAGGAATGACCAGGATGAACGAAGCGATCGACAGATTGCGCCGGCGCGAAGGCCTCATCTACCTCGCCGCCTTTGCGCTGTGCATTCCCGCCGCCAACTGGCTCATCCTCCATGTCGGCACGATATGCGCGCCGCAAGGGCCCTGCCTCATTCCGGTGGCGCCCTCGGTGATGGCGCCAAGCGGCGTCTTGATGGTGGGCCTGGCGCTCGTCCTGCGCGATCTCATCCAGCGCCGTCTCGGCATCAAGATCGCGATCGCCGGCATTCTCGCCGGCGCCCTGCTGTCGGCTTTTTTCGCGCCCCGCGAACTTGTCGCAGCATCGGCCGCTGCCTTTCTGCTCTCGGAAACGGCCGATCTCCTCGTCTACACGCCCCTGCAAAAGAAGGGACTGGTGCTCGCCGTCATGGCAAGCAGTGCCGTGGGCCTCGTCATCGACAGTATCGTATTCCTCTATCTGGCTTTCGGCAGCCTGGCCTTCCTCGAAGGCCAGGTGATCGGCAAGGCCTGGATGGTGCTTGCTTCGCTTCCCGTCATTGCCTGGCTGCGCCGGCGCGATGAGCGGCTTGGCCTGACGCCCGCGTGAAAAGGCGATCAATTCTTCAGGAACTTGTACCTGCGCCATCAGTTGAAACCAGAGCGCGAGCAATGACGCCCGTGAAATATCCTCCATGGATCAGCCATGCTGCATTCTGCCCATCTGATCGATGGCGAGGCGTTCGAGGTTTTCGATATTTTCGGCCCGACCCTCCAATTCGTGACACGGCCGGATGAAGTTAGCGGAGCGCCGGCCATCCTGCGCGGAACCATTCCCTCGGGCGGTGCCGCTCCCTTGCACAGCCATCCAGATCCCGAGACCTTCGTGCAGCTCTCGGGTGAACTCGAAGGTCTCGCTTTCGACAGGGACGATCTCAAATGGATTCCGATCAGGCCTGGAGAGGTCTTTCACATCCCGGCGGGCGCCAGACACGCCTTCCGCAACCGGGCGGACGGGCCGGCGATCTCGATCATCTTCACGACCGCGCGGCTCGCGGCTTTCTTTCGCGAGGTCGCCCGGCCTCTGCGCAACGGCAAGGCTCCCGACGTTACGCTTTCCGACCTGCAGCATTTCCTGGCGACGGCGGAAAGCTATGGGCACTGGAATGCGACACCTGAAGAAAATGCCGAGATCGGCATCGCGTTGCCTGTCGCCGACAAGTAAAGGCGCCTCTTCACGACTACTGGCGCTCTTCAAACGGAGCGAACCGGGCAGCCTTCTCGTCCTCGCGGCCTCGTTGATCTATATCGTGGGCTCTTTCCTGGTGACCGTGGTGTTCAACATGCCGCTCAACGACGCGCTCGCCGCCGCAACTCCCGCCAGCAGCGAGGGCGCCGCTTTACGAGCGCGCTATCTCAAGGAATGGACATGGTGAAATCATTGTGCACCGCGCTGCCGTTTGCAACGATGGTGCTGTTCACCATCGCACTCACGGTGCGGAGCCGTTGCCTGCCAGCAAGCTAGAGTGTGAACGAAGCAGCTCTCTAAGCACCCTCATGCTGAGGTGCGACCCCGGCCTCGAGCCGGGGGAGCCTCGAAGCATCCCTCAGAATAGAGCGAGTCTGTTGAAGCACACCCTTCGAGGGCCGCTTCGCGGCCACCTCAGGGTGAGGTGGTGGGTTACGCGCGCAGATAGGGATTGCGGTAATTGGAAGCGCGGTGATTGCGATGGGCCACGCGGCGCAAGGCCGGACGGCGCGGCGCAAAGCCACCATCGATGCGGTCGCTGAGGCGCTGGGCGGCGTGAAAGGACAGTACATAGATGACCATGATCTAGCCAAAACCCAGAAGGGCGGCGAGCGTGATAAGAGAAAACATGATCTTATGCGCCGACAGAGTCATAGACTCCTCCCGCTGGATAATTGTCCAGATCATTTGAATTCGAACGATATCGGCCCGCCCGGGAAAACCACGGAGCTTCAAGGGCGGGCCGGGCTTCAGCCGGCCGGAACAGCCTGGCGAAGCACACGGCGATAACACCCGCCCCAGGGAAAGGTTCCGGGAACTCACCTAGCGCAATAGACAGCCGATTTTGCTTGCTTTTCCGCCTTTTGGCGTATGGTCAGGCCCGCAGTCCCCTATATAAAGAAGTTGTGATCGGCCGCAGAGCCGTTCTGATTGCGTCAACATGGCCCTCGCCCGAGAGGCCAAGCCAGAGGAAAACGCCCATGGACCGCCGCCGATTTTTCGCCACAACCGGAACTCTTGCCGCTGCCGCCACCACATTGGCGGCACCCGCCATCGCTCAGTCAGCCCCCGAGCTCAAATGGCGCCTGACTTCGAGCTTTCCCAAGAGCCTCGACACCATCTATGGCGCCGCCGAAGTCTTCGCCAAAAGTGTCGCCGAAGCGACCGACGGCAAGTTCCAGATCCAGGCCTTCCCGGCGGGCGAGATCGTTCCGGGTCTGCAGGCCGCTGACAAGGTGACCGACGGCACGCTCGAAATGTGCCATACCGCCTCCTATTATTATTGGGGTAAGGATCCGACCTTCGCCTTCGGGACTGCGGTGCCCTTCGGCATCAACTCGCGCCAGCAGAATGCCTGGATGTATCATGGCGGCGGCATGGACCTGATGAACGAGTTCTATGCCGGCTACAACATCTATGCGCTGCCTGGCGGCAATACCGGCGCGCAAATGGGCGGCTGGTTC
The DNA here is from genome assembly GCA_005884715.1 of Alphaproteobacteria bacterium. GTDB lineage: Bacteria > Pseudomonadota > Alphaproteobacteria > Rhizobiales > Aestuariivirgaceae > Taklimakanibacter. The sequence goes on from VAZZ01000145.1 coordinate 13,041, forward strand.
AGGAAGGAGATCAAGAAGCCGGCCGATCTCCAGGGCGTCAAGATGCGCATCGGCGGTTTCGGCGGCAAGGTGATCTCCAAGCTCGGCGTGGTGCCGCAGCAAATCGCCGGCGGCGAGATCTATCCCTCGCTCGAAAAGGGCACGATCGATGCGGCCGAATGGGTCGGCCCCTATGACGACCAGAAGCTCGGCTTCAACAAGGTGGCGCCGTTCTACTATTATCCGGGCTGGTGGGAAGGCGGAGCGCTCCTGCATTTCTTCATCAACAAGGCGAAATGGGAAGCGCTGCCAAAGAACTATCAGGCGGTCATCGCGGCGGCGGCGGCATATGCCAATGTCGACATGCAGGCAAAATATGATCACCTCAACCCGATGGCGATCAAGAAGCTCGTCGCCGACGGCGCCAAACTCAGGCCGTTCTCGGGCGAGATCCTGGAAGCCTGCTTCAATGCGGCGAAGGAAACCTATGCTGAGATCAGCAAGACCAATGCCCCCTTCAAGAAGATCCATGATGCGATGATGAGCTATCGCAACGATGCCTTCCTGTGGGAGCAAGTGACGGACGGGACCTTCGATAATTTCATGATGAGCCAGCAGCGCAAGAAAGCGCTTTAGCAGGGGATAGATATCGGAAGTCAGGGTCAGGATTCGCCCTGATCCCTGACCCCTGATCCCTGATATGGACCGCCGGAAATTCATCGCTTCCGCCGCACCTGCGGCCGCCGCAACGACGGCCGCCCCCGCCATCGCGCAATCAAGCCCGGAGATCAAATGGCGCCTGACCTCGAGCTTCCCCAGGAGCCTCGACACCATCTTCGGCATCGCCGAAATCTTCGCCAGGGATGTCGCCGAGGCAAGCGACGGCAGGTTTCGGATCCAGGCCTTCCCGGCAGGCGAAATCGTTCCGGCTCTGCAGGCCGCCGACAAGTTGACCGACGGCACGCTCCCTTCGGGCTCAATTCACGCCAGCAGAATGCCTGGATGTATCACGGCGGCGGCATCGACTGATGAATGAGTTCTATGCCGGCTATAACATTCATGCGCTGCCCTGCGGCAATACCGGGGCGCAGATGGGCGGCTGGTTCAGGAAGGAGATCAGCACCCCGGCCGATCTCAAGGGCGTCAAGATGCGCATCGGCGGCTTCGGCGGCGCGGTCATCGCCAAGCTCGGCGTGGTGCCGCAGCAGATCGCCGGCGGCGACATTTATCCGGCTCTCGAAAGGGCACCATCGATGCGGTCGAATGGTCCGGCCCCTACGACGATCTGAAGCTCGGCTTCAACAAGGTGGCGCCCTATTATTACTATCCGGGCTGGTGGGAAGGCGGCCCGATGCTGCATTTCTTCATCAACACGGCGAAGTGGCAAAAGCTGCCGAAGAACTATCGGGCGATCCTCACCGCGGCGGCAGCCAAGGCCAATGTCGAGATGCAGGCGAAATACGATCACCTCAATCCGGGCGCACTGAGGAAACTCCTCGCCCAGGGCGCCAAGCTCAGGCCTTTTTCGGGCGAGATC
>VAZZ01000009.1:0-9303 GCA_005884715.1 Alphaproteobacteria bacterium
CTCAGACTCCTTTTATTTCGATCTTGCGCACGATCCTTTGTAGTTCCGGCCGCTCGAGATCGATGGCGAGCAGACCGTTTTCAAGTTGGGCATTCTTCACCTCGACGCCCTCAGCGACGATGAAAGCTCGCTGAAACTGGCGGGCGGCTATGCCGCGGTGGAGATAGGCCCGGGAGCCATCCTCAACCTGACGGCCCCTTATAATGAGTTGGTTGTCCTCGACAGTAATTTCAAGCTCATCCCGCGCAAACCCGGCGACGGCAAGTGTGATACGGAATTTCTCCGGCACATCCTCGGCCCTCGCCACGCGTTCGATATTATAGGGCGGATAGCCATCATTGGCCGATTTGGCGGCCCGCTCGAGAATCCGCTCGAAATCATCGAAGCCGAGCAGATAGGGGCTGGAAAACAGCGAAACACGAGTCATAACGGGCCCTTTTAAAGCAGCTCAACCATCCGGCCCCCAAGGGGCACCGGACAGCCAAGTTTAAATATGTTGCCTAAATGGGATCATTTCAAGCCGCGATAGGCTTCTGCTTTCGGCGGCTTGCAAATGACACCCGTCTGGCGTCAACTGGCCTGATCCTGGGCCGTGTGGCTCACGGACGAAGGCTGGGGCATTCGACCGGACGGGGCAGGTTCCTCTTTTTCCGGTTCCGCCTTAGGCTGGGATAACGAAAAATCAACTGGGAGGTTTTCATGATCAGGAAGCTGTTTGCGGCCGTTGCCATGACGGCATTGATGGCGGGCGCAAGCTTGGCGGCGGATGTTAAGCCAGCGGTCGTTTACGATCTCGGCGGACGCAATGACAAATCATTCAACGAAGGTGCCTTCAATGGCGCCGAAAAATTCAAGGCCGATACCGGAGTGGCCTATCAGGATTTCGAGATCCAGAATGACAGCCAGCGCGAACAGGCTTTGCGCAAATTTGCCGAACGCGGCTTCTCGCCGGTCGTCGCCATTGGATTCAGCCATGCCGAGGCGGTGAAGAAGGTCGCGGCGGAATTCCCCGATACCCATTTCGCCATCATCGACATGGTGGTCGATGCGCCGAATGTTGCCTCGATCGTGTTCAAGGAGCAGGAGGGCAGCTACCTCGTCGGCGTGCTCGCGGCACTCGCCTCCAAGACCGGTAAGGTCGGCTTTGTCGGCGGCATGGACATCCCGCTGATCCGGCGCTTTGCCTGCGGCTATGTCGGCGGCGTGAAGGCCACCAAGAAGGATGATGAAGTCTTCCAGAACATGACCGGCACGACAGGCGCCGCCTGGAACGACCCGGTAAAGGGCGGTGAACTCGCCAAGTCGCAATTCGATAGGGGTGCTGATGTCGTCTATCACGCGGCCGGCGGTACCGGCATCGGCGTTCTGCAGGCAGCGGCCGATGCCGGCAAGCTCGGCATCGGCGTCGATTCGAACCAGAATGGCCTGCATCCCGGATCGGTACTGACCTCGATGCTGAAGCGTGTCGATGTCGCGACCTACAATATCTTCAAGGCCGGTCAGGATGGCACCTTCAAGCCTGGCGTGACGGTTCTCGGTCTCGCCGAAGGCGGCGTCGGCTGGGCGCTCGATGACAACAACAAATCGCTGATCACGCCCGAAATGAAGGCCGCGGTGGACAAGGCAGAAGCCGACATCAAGGCGGGAACCATTCAGGTGCACGACTATATGGCGGATTCTGCCTGCCCTTACTGATCTGGCTTCGACCATGACATCCACAAAGGCGATGGCGGTCCCTCCCGCCATCGCGCTTGCCCATATCGACAAGCGCTTTGGTCCGGTCCACGCCAACAAGGATATCTCGCTCGAGATAGAAAAGGGCACCATCCATGGCATCGTCGGCGAAAACGGGGCCGGCAAATCCACCTTGATGTCGATCCTGTTCGGCTTTTATCAGGCCGATTCGGGTGAGATCCGCGTCGACGGCAAGGAGACGCATATTGCGAGTCCCACCGACGCCATCAGGGCCGGGATCGGCATGGTGCATCAGCATTTCATGCTGGTCGGCAAATTCACCGTGCTCGAGAATATCGTGCTGGGTGCGGAAGGCGGTTTCGTTCTCAATAGCGGGCTCGCCAAGGCGCGCCGCGAACTCGAACGGCTGGAAAAGGATTATGGCCTCCAGGTCGATCCCGACGCCGTGATCGATGACCTGCCGGTTGGTCTTCAGCAGCGCGTCGAGATTTTGAAGGCACTCTATCGCGGCGCCGAAGTGCTCATTCTCGATGAGCCGACTGGTGTCCTGACGCCGAACGAGGCCGAACACCTGTTCCGCATCCTCAAGCAGCTGAAGGCCCAGGGCAAGACCATCGTCTTCATCACCCATAAGCTCAAGGAGATCATGGCGGTCACCGATCGCGTCTCGGTCATGCGCCGCGGCGAGATGGTGGCGACGGTTGAAACCGCCGCGACTTCGCCCGAACATCTGGCCGAACTGATGGTCGGCCGGCGTGTGCTGTTGCGGGTCGTCAAGTCGGAGCGTGAGCCGGAGCGCTCTGTGCTCGAGGTGAAGAATCTGGTGGTCAAGGATGCCGCGGGTACCGCCAAGGTCGATGGCGTCTCATTCATTGTGCGCGCCGGCGAGATCGTCGGCATTGCCGGGGTCGCCGGCAATGGCCAAAGCGAATTACTGGAAGCGATCACCGGGATCAGGCCGCCTTTTTCGGGTGAAATCCTGCTCAATGGCAAGCCTCTCCCCTGCGATCCGGCGGAAGCCCGCGCCCAGAAGCTCGCCCATGTGCCCGAGGACAGGCACCGGCTCGGCATCGTCACTTCCTTCGACGCCTGCGAGAATGTGATCCTTGGCTATCACGGCGATGAGCTCTATCAGAAGGGCATTTTCCAGGACCGCCGCGCCATCCGATCCGACACTGAGAAGAAAATGCGGGATTTCGATGTTCGTCCGCAGGATCCTTATCTGCGCCTTGGGCTGTTTTCCGGCGGCAACCAGCAGAAGATCGTGCTGGCGCGCGAGATCGAACAGGATCCCGATCTCCTGATCGTCGGCCAGCCGACACGCGGCGTCGATATCGGTGCCATCGAATTCATCCACAATCGATTAATTGCCATGCGTGAGCGCGGCAAAGCAGTATTGCTCGTATCGGTCGAGCTCGATGAAATCAGAGGCCTCGCCGACCGCGTGCTGGTCATGTGTGGCGGCGCATCACCGGCGAATGCGCGCCGGAGACGCCCGAGAAGCAGATCGGCCTCATGATGGCGGGCGCGGCGGCATGAGCGCCCCGTCGCGAGAGCTGCCGCGCTGGGTCGATATCGGCCTTATTCCGCTGGTCAATCTGCTGGCCGCCTTCCTCGTTACCGGTCTCGTCTTCCTGGCGATTGGCGAATCGCCGCTCGAGAGCGTTGCCATAATGGTAAACGGTGCCTTCGGCTATGGCACGGGGCTAGGCTACACGTTGTTCTATACGACGGATTTCATCTTCACCGGCCTCGCTTTTGCCGTCTCCTTCCATGCCGGCCTGTTCAATATCGGCGCCGAGGGCCAGGCCTATCTGGGCGGTCTCGGCGTCGCTCTGGTGTGCCTGCCGCTTGGTTTCCTGCCGATGGTGATCATCATACCGCTGGCCATCATTGGCGCGGCGTTGTTCGGCGCGGGCTGGGCCTTCATTCCAGCCTACCTTCAGGCCAAGCGCGGCAGCCATGTGGTCATCACCACCATCATGTTCAACTTCATCGCCGCGGCGCTCATGATCTATCTGCTCGTCAATGTGATGTCGCCGAAGGGCTCGATGAATCCCGAGACCCGCCCCTTCGATGTCAATGCGCATTTGCCCTTCATCCATGATGTCCTGGCAGGGCTCGGCATCACCATCGCCAAATCACCTCTCAATCTGTCTTTCCTGTGGGCGCTGATCTGTGCCGCCGCCGCATATGCCGGGATGAAGCCGCAGCGCCTCATCATCATCGCCATGCTGATTTCAGGCGGACTCTCGGGCTTCCTGGCGCTCAACGAGATCATGGGGGCGCAGAACCGCCTGCTGCTCGAATTCACGGCTGGCTATGGCTTTGTCGGCATTGCGGTGGCGCTGATGGGTCGCTCGCATCCATTCGGCATCATCCTCGCCGCCATTCTCTTCGGCGCGCTCTATCAGGGCGGCGCTGATCTCTCTTTCGAGAAGCCGACCGTCACTCGCGACATGATCGTCGTCATCCAGGGCCTCGTCATCCTGTTCGCCGGTGCGCTCGAACATATGTTCCGTCCACGCATCGCGCATTTCTTCACCAAGCCGCTGAAGACGAAAGAGGCCTAGTGTGGAGTGGCTCGACCTTATAGCGCAGGTATCAGGCTCGGCGATCCGCTTCTCCGTGCCCCTGCTTTTCGCCTGTCTCGCCGGCCTCTATTCCGAACGCGCCGGGGTCTTTGATATCGGCCTCGAAGGCAAGATGCTCATTGGCGCCTTCACCGCCGGCACGGTCGCCGCACTGACCGGCTCGGCCTGGCTTGGCCTTCTCGCCGCGGTATTGGCATCCGTCTTCTTTGCGCTGTTGCATGGTTTCGCTTCGATCACCCATCGCGGCAACCAGATCGTGTCCGGTGTCGCGATCAATTTCATCGCCGCCGGCCTCACCGCGCAATTGGGCGAGACGTGGTTCAAGATCGGCGGTCAGACGCCGCAACTCACCAATCAGGAACGCTTCATGAGCTTAGGCTGGCCTTTCGCCGAAGCGCTGCGCAGGATACCCGTCATCGGTCAGGTCTATTCGCAGGTCCTCTCCGGCCACAATATCCTCGTCTATGCCGCTTTCCTCGCTGTTCCGCTCACCTGGTGGCTGCTCTACCGCACCCGCTTCGGTCTGAGACTGCGGGCGGTCGGCGAGAATCCGGCCGCCGTCGATACGGCCGGCATATCGGTGCAAGGCATGCGCTATGCGGCGGTGGCCTGCTGCGGCGTGCTGTGCGGTTTTGCCGGTGCCTATCTCTCGATCGCGCAAAGCGCCGGCTTCATCGAGCACATGACGGCGGGCAAGGGCTTCATTGCGCTGGCGGCCCTCATCTTCGCCAAATGGCGGCCGATCCCGGCCATGTGGGCCTGTCTCCTCTTCGGCGTTCTCGACGCCATCTCCATCCGGTTGCAGGGCGTGCCGATCGCCGGCATCGGCATCGTGCCGGTGCAACTCATGCAGGCGGTGCCCTATATATTGACCGTCATCCTGCTGGCGGGCTTCATCGGCCATGCAGTGGCGCCAAAGGCGGGCGGCGTGCCTTATGTGAAGGAAAAATAATGGCCGACAAATCCCTCATCGCCGCAGCCGTCGAGGCGCGGGCAAAGGCCTACGCGCCCTATTCGCGTTTCCTGGTTGGTGCCGCGGTGAAGGACGAATATGGCGCCATCCATGCGGGCTGCAATGTCGAGAATGCCGCCTATCCGCAAGGCACCTGCGCGGAAGCCGGCGCTGTTGCCGCCATGATCATGGCGGGCGGCAGGAAGATCATCGAGGCGGCCGTGGTGGGTGGAGGTGCCAACCTGGTGACGCCATGCGGCGGTTGCCGCCAGAAGCTGCGCGAATTCGGTGCGCCCGATCTCGCCATTCATGTCTGCGATGAGAGCGGCCAGATCAAACGCAGCTTCACGCTCGAAGAGCTCCTGCCATCATCCTTCGGTCCGGAAAATCTCATCCCATGACGCCGGCGACCCGTTTATTGAAGGATCGGCTGGGAGCGCAGAGTCCCAAGGTCGCAATCATCCTGGGCTCGAGCCTCGGACCCGTGGCTGATGCGGTGACGGCACCGTTGCGCATCTCTTATAAGGACCTGCCGGGATTCCCGGTGCCCCGGATTTCCGGCCATTCCGGTGAAGTCTTCGCTGGCGCTCTCGCCGGAAAGTCCGTCCTGATCCTGCGCGGGCGCGGGCATCCCTATGAACAAGGCGACGCCGCCATTATGCGCCCGGTGATCGAGACGCTGGCCGATCTCGGCATAATGCAATTGATCATCACCAACGCGGCCGGCTCGCTCATCCCCAGCATGCGGCCGGGCAGCATCATGCTGATCACCGATCACATCAATTTCTCCGGCATGAATCCGCTGATCGGCGAAGCGGCTGACCATGGCTTCGTGCCGATGACCGCTGCTTATGATGGCAGGCTCGCCACTGCGTTGCGCAGCGCTGCGCAAGCCGAGAAGATCAGGCTGCATGAGGGCACCTATGTGTGGTTCTGCGGTCCGAGCTTCGAGACACCGGCGGAAATCCGCATGGCGCAGGGCTGGGGAGCGCACGCCGTCGGCATGTCGACGGTGCCTGAGGTCATCCTGGCGCGCCGCTTCGGTCTTCGCGTTGCCGGCCTTTCCGTCATCACCAATCTCGGCGCCGGCATCGAGGGCGCGAGCCCCAGTCATGGCGAAACCAAGAGCGAAGGCGTCAAGGCGGTGGGCGACATGGTGAAACTCCTGTCGCGCTTTTGCGTCGGAGCCACATGATGCTGGCCCAGGAATTCATCCGCCAGAAGCGTGATGGCCGGGAATTGGCCGGTGCCGACATCGCCGATTTTATCGCAGGCCTGACCAAGGGCAGCGTATCGGAGGGCCAGGCCGCCGCTTTCGCCATGGCGGTTTTCCTGCGCGGCATGACGCGCGCCGAGGCAGTGGCGCTGACCCGCGCCATGCGCGATTCAGGCACGGCCCTCTCGTGGGCCGATATCGATCGCCCGGTTCTCGACAAGCACTCGACGGGCGGCGTCGGCGACAATGTCTCGCTGATGCTGGCGCCGATGCTGGCCGCAGTGGGCGCTGCCGTGCCGATGATCTCAGGGCGCGGCCTCGGTCACACCGGCGGCACGCTCGACAAGCTCGATTCCATTCCGGGTTATGTTTCGCAGCCCGATATCGATCTCTTCCGCAAGGTGGTGAAACAGGTGGGCTGCGCCATCATCGGGCAGACCGCCGATCTCGCTCCCGCCGACAAGCGGCTCTATGCCATTCGCGATGTGACCGGCACAGTCGAATCGGTGCCGCTCATCACCGCCTCCATATTGTCGAAGAAGCTGGCGGCGGGCCTCGGCGGGCTCGTTTCCGATGTGAAGACGGGAACCGGTGCCTTCATGGCGACGCCGGAAGAGGCGCGTGAGCTTACTGAAAGTCTTGTCGCTGTCGCCAATGGCTTGGGCCTCAGGACTTCGGCCCTCATCACCGATATGAATGAGCCTTTGGCGAGTGCTGCCGGCAATGCGCTCGAAGTGGCCAATGCGCTTGCCTATCTCACCAATGAGAAGCGTGATGCGCGGCTTCATGAAGTCACTCTGGCGCTCGGCGCTGAACTCCTGATGCTGTCCGGTTTGGTGAAGACGGAGGCGGAAGGCAAGGTGGCGCTGGAGAAGACGCTGAGCTCAGGGGCCGCGGCGGAACGTTTCCAGGCCATGACGTCTGCTTTGGGCGGACCGCATAATCTGCTGGATAAGTTCAAATCGCTTTTGCCAAAGGCGCCAGTGATACGTCCGGTGACGGCGGGCCAGGATGGCATTGTTGCGCATATCGATACGCGCGCCCTTGGCATTGCGGTGATCGAGCTGGGCGGCGGCCGCCGCGTGGCGAGCGACCGGATCGATCACGCTGTCGGCCTGACCGCGCTCGCCGGCAGAGCGGCGCGTGTCGGGCGCGAACAGCCTCTCTGCGTCATCCACGCGCGCGATGAGGCCTCATTCGACCGCGTCGCCGAAACGGTGCGCCAGGCCTATCGTCTCGGCGGGGCGCCTGTCGTATCATCCGATTCCCTTGGCATTGGTGGCGCGCCCGATGCCGAGCGGTTTGGCGACAAGGGATCGAACACACTGGGCCATATTGCTGCGCATGTGACGCTGTCTCTACCCAATCTGGCGTTGCTGGGCCTCGGCCATGCGGCGAAGGCAGCGAGCGGCCATAACCCCAGGGGTTTCGATGCCGACACGGTACTCAAGGGCCAATGGGGCTATGGCGTTGAAGTGTCGAACGGCAAGGACACGCCGTCAGGCCATTGGGAAATCGCCGGTGTGCCGGTCACCTTCGACTGGGGCTATTTCCCGAAAACCATTCCCTGCTTCCCGAAGACGCTGACCGATGCCCTCATCGCGCGCGCCGAATTGCCGGGCCTACTCGGCAACAAGCATGCCTCCGGCACCGATATCATCGCCGAATTCGGCGAGGAGCATATGGAGACATCGAAGCCAATCATCTACACCTCTGCTGATTCGGTGATCCAGATTGCAGCACACGAGGAAACTTTCGGTCTCGATCGTTTGTATGAAGTCTGCCAGGTGGCCCGCGATCTCTCTTATGATCTCAATATCGGCCGCGTCATAGCGAGGCCTTTTGTCGGTGCCGATCACGTACGCGGCACGTGCGGGCCGAGAGGTCATCTCGATCGGCAAGATCGGCGACATCTATGCCCATTCGGGCACTGGGGCCGAGATCAAGGCGGTCGGCAATGACGCGCTCTTCGAGGTGACGCTCAAGGTCATGCCGGATCTCAAGGAAGGCGGGCTTCTCGTCACCAATTTCGTCGATTTCGACATGCTCTATGGCCATCGCCGCGATCCAAAAGGCTATGGCGCGGCGCTCGAAGCCTTTGACTCGCGATTGCCACAGGCGTTGGAACGACTCCAATCAGGCGATCTGCTGATCATCACCGCCGATCATGGCTGTGATCCGACCTGGCGCGGCAGCGACCACACGCGCGAATGCGTGCCGATCCTGAGCTTCATGCCCGGCCTCAAGCCCGGAAGCTTGGGCCGCCGCGACAGTTTCGCCGATATCGGCCAGACGATCGCCGGCCATCTGGCGATCGCGCCCTTGGCGCACGGAAAGTCGTGGCTTTGAATGCGCGCAACGTTGATCCTTGATGATGAACTTTTGGCCTGCCTGGGACGAAGGCCGCATAGACACCGATTTTCTCGAGCGTCGGGACCTCGAGGAAGATCTCGTCAGCACCGAGCGAGCCCCCACCGACATAGAGCGATTCGAGAATCGCAATCTCGACTACATAGACGACGTGCTCGAGGCGTTGTCTTGGACAAACACCGTAAGCAATGTCAAAGCGGAGCTGGACTCGTACTTGCTCGATGCAGAGCGCTCCCCCAATGAGCCGGTCGTCAACCCCTGGCGTGATGTCGGACGCAATGATCCGTGCCCTTGTGGCAGCGGCAAGAAAGCGAAGAAATGCTGCCTCGGCTAGGCTAGTCTAGCCCGCCGCTCTTGACATTGTGTGCGCAGGCGTGGGAGTTGGGAAATAGCAGGACTGCTCATGTGCCTCGGCAATCATCGCCAGAGGCGCATTTCTTTTGGCATCGCCGGACGCCTGCAAGTCGAATATTCGC
>VAZZ01000009.1:9322-17879 GCA_005884715.1 Alphaproteobacteria bacterium
CTGACCGTTCAACAGCTTTTGTAGGAAGATGCTCCTTTCTTAGATTTTAGCTGATTATATATCGCTAAAATAATCGGTATCTGGATTCAAATCCTAGACTACTACGCGATGCTTTCAAGGAGATCGTTTAGTTCTTCAGCCTGTATCCGGTCTTGAAGATCCACATGATGATACCGAGGCACGCTGCCAGGAACAGGAGCGTGATGGTTAGGCTGATCTCGATCCGGACATCGGCGGTGCCGAAGAAGCTCCAGCGGAAGCCGCTCACCAGGTAGACCACTGGGTTCGCGAGCGAGATCGTGCGCCAGACCGGCGGCAGCATGTCGATCGAATAGAAGCTGCCGCCCAGAAAGGCGAGCGGCGTCACGATCAGCAGGGGAATGAGCTGCAATTGTTCGAAATTGCGCGCCCAGATGCCGATGATGAAGCCGAACATGCTGAAGGTCACCGCGGTGAGCACCAGGAAAGCTACCATCCAGACCGGATGCTCGATATGAAGGGGCACGAAGAGAGCCGCCGTAGCGAGCGTGATGAGGCCGAGCATGGTCGATTTGGTAGCCGCAGCACCGACATAGCCGATGACGATCTCGAGTGCCGAAACCGGGGCGGAAAGAAGCTCGTAGATCGTGCCGATGAATTTCGGGAAATAGATGCCGAAGGACGCATTCGAGATGCTCTGCGTCAGGAGCGAAAGCATGATCAGGCCCGGCACGATGAAAGCGCCATAGGTCACCCCATCGATCTCTGCGATACGTGAGCCGATCGCCCCGCCGAAAACGACGAAATAGAGCGAGGTCGACAGTACCGGCGACACCACGCTCTGCAGCAGAGTGCGGAAAGTGCGGGCCATCTCGAATTTGTAGAGGGCGCGGATGGCGTAAAAATTCATGACTGCCCCCTCACCAGATTGACGAAGATTTCCTCAAGCGAGCTTTGCCGGGTATTGAGGTCCTTGAAGCGGATGCCGGACTCGGCAAGGTCATGCAGCAGGCTGGTGATGCCGGTGCGCTCGCGCTGCGTATCGTAGCTGTAGGTGAGCTCATGGCCGTCATCGGAAAGTTCAAGCTTGTGCTGGGCGAGCTCCTTGGGGATCTTGTCGATGGCCTTGGAAAGCTCGAGCGTGATCTGCTTCTTGCCGAGCTTGCGCATCAGCGCCTTCTTCTCCTCGACCAGTATGAGCTCACCCTTGTTGATGACGCCGACCCTGTCGGCCATCTCCTCGGCCTCGTCGATATAGTGGGTGGTGAGGATGATGGTGACGCCGCTGTCGCGCAACGCCCGCACCAGGCCCCACATGTCGCGCCTGAGTTCGACATCGACACCGGCGGAAGGCTCATCGAGGAACAGGATGGTCGGCTCGTGGCTCAGCGCCTTGGCGATCATCACGCGCCTTTTCATGCCGCCTGACAGCGTCATGATCTTGCTGTCCTTCTTGTTCCACAGCGACAGGTCCTTCAGCACCTTTTCGACATAGGCGGGATTGCTGCTGCGGCCAAACAGGCCGCGGCTCAGGGTCACCGTCCCCCACACCGTCTCGAAGGCATCGGTCGTCAGTTCCTGCGGCACCAGGCCGATCTTGAAGCGCGCCTGGCGATATTCGCTGACGATGTCATGCCCATCCGCGAGGATACGGCCGCTGGTGGCGCGCACGATGCCACAAATGATGTTGATCAACGTCGTCTTGCCGGCGCCGTTTGGGCCGAGCAGCGCGAAGATCTCGCCCTTGTGGATATCGAGCGAGATGTTCTTGAGGGCCTCGAAGCCCGTCGCATAGGTCTTCGAGACATCGGAAATGGAGACGATGGGCTGCATGGAAACGGTTCGGGAGCTGTTAGGTGGGGACCTTTTATACGGTTGGGCGCTGTTTGGCGAATGTTCGTTTTTAATCGGGATTTGCACTTCCTTCGGCAGTTCGATCAGGAACTCCACGTCACGTTCGAGATGATGGATGCGGAGAGAAAGCGGGAGTTCCCTCGCTACCGCACCCTGTTGGGCTTGACTGCGGGCGTGTTCATCGGATCTTCCGGCCAAGGATGCTTGGGATAGCGCCCGCGCATTTCGAAGCGCACCTCGGGATAGGCATTGGCCCAGAAGCTTTTCAGATCCTGCGTCACCGCGAGCGGCCGGCGCGCCGGCGACAGGAGCTCGATGCGTAGAAGCGCCCGGCCCTCGGCGATGCGCGGCGTTTCAGCCAAACCGAACATTTCCTGCAGGCGTGCGCGCAGCACGGGATCGCCATCACCTTCATAATCGATGGTTATGTGCGCTCCCGAGGGAATGGCGACATGCCGTGGGGCGAGCTTGTCGAGACGTCGCGTCAATTCTGGAGGGATGAGGCCTGTGATTATGGCCATATCGAGCCGGCCAAGATGCGCACGCCGCGTCATGCCGGCGAGATAGGGTGTCAGCCAATGGTCAAGCGTTGCAAGCAACGCCTCGTCGCTGAGATCGGGCCAGCCCTCTTCCGGAAATATCCGCGCCAGGAATCGGACTCTCGCTCTCAGCACCCGGGTTGCGTCGGTCCACGGCAAGGCAGTGAGGCCCATTTCTCCAACACCCTTGCTCATGGCCTCGGCGATCGCTTCGGGATCGGAGGCCGCAAGCTGGCGGTCATCGAGTATAAGCGCGCCGAGATTGCGCTGCCGGTTGGCGACGACGATCTCGGCCCGGCTGTCCCAACGCACGATATCGCTCTCGGCAATATGATCGGCAAAAATCGTCTCGATATCACGGCGCGAAAGGGCGGCAGCGAGGAATATCCGCTGATCGCCAGCTGCCCCGTCGGTCGTCGCCACGGCGAGGAATTCGTCGCGCGCCAGAGGATCATGCTCAGCCATGATGGCGCCGCCCCCGCCCGACAGGCGGAAGCGGCCGTCTCTTCCGCGTGCCTGGGCGATCCGGTCGGGCCAGGCGAGTGCAATGAGTGCACCCGGCGACAGGCCGCTCTCATTTTCTTCGCCGATGCCGGCAATGTTGCGGATCTGCCGTGCTGCCGCCTTGATCCGCTCGCGTAAGGGTTTGTTGATATGACCGCGGCGCAAGGCGTCGAGTCTCAGGGCGAGATCGGCACCTGCATCGCGGCCGAGCAGATCGCGTTCAGACAGGAGTGCCGCGAGATCAGCGGCAAGGGCGCCGGCTTTGAGCTCCCTGGCCCTGGCGATCATATGGGCAAGGCGGGGATGCAGCGGCAGTCTTGCCATCAGCTTTCCCATCGCCGTGATCGTGCCTTTACCGTCGATGGCATCGAGTTGGGTAAGCAGGTCGCGCGCTTGCGCAAAGGCGGCCGACGGCGGGGGATCGAGAAAACGTAAGGAGGCGGGATCGCTCACGCCCCAATTGGCGAGTTCGAGAACGAGCGGAGCCATATCGGCGGTCAGGATTTCAGGCTCGTCATGCGCCTTGAGGGATCGCATCTCTTGTTCGGGCCACAGCCTGACGCAGATGCCGGGACCCTGCCTGCCGGCGCGGCCGCGCCTTTGATCAGCGGAGGCTCGTGACACGCGCACCGTGGCGAGCGCCGTCATGCCACTCGATGGATCGAAGCGCGGCGAGCGCTTGAGGCCCGAATCGATCACCAGGTCGATGCCATCGATGGTCAGGCTCGTTTCCGCGATCGTGGTCGCCAGCACCACTTTGCGCGTACCCTCGCTTGCAGGCTTGAGCACGGCATCCTGATCGGCGAGCGCCATCGCGCCATAGAGCGGCATGACTTCGACATCGGCCGGAAGCGGTGTCTCGCTCAGCGCTTCTTCGGTGCGGCGGATTTCCGCTTCGCCCGGCAGGAAAGCCAGGATTCCGCCTCTGGCTTCGGCCAGATTGCCACGGATGGCACGCACCATATTGCGAGCGAGCGTCGCCCGCTCGGATCGCTCGCCATAACGGGTCTCAATCGAGAATGTGCGCCCGGGTGCGGAGACCACCGGCGCGCTACCCAAATGCCTGGAAAGCCGCGCTTCATCGAGCGTCGCCGACATTACCAGGATCTTGAGGTCCTGACGTAAGGCTGCCTGGGCATCGAGCGCCAATGCCAGGCCCAGATCGCCATCGAGGCTGCGCTCATGGAATTCATCAAAGATCAGGAGACCGACATCGGCGAGCTCGGGATCCACCTGCAGACGGCGCGTCAGGATGCCTTCGGTGACCACTTCAACGCGGGTCTGAGAAGAGACCTTCCGGTCGAGCCTCACGGCATAGCCGATCGTCGCTCCGACCGCCTCGCCGAGGCTCTGCGCCATACGTGACGCCGCGGCACGCGCCGCCAGCCGCCGTGGCTCCAGCATGATGATCTTTCGGCCTTCGAGCCAGGGCTCATTCATCAGCGCCAGGGGCACGCGCGTCGTTTTGCCGGCCCCCGGCTCGGCCGCCAGAATGACATTGGCGTGTCCGGCTAATGCTTTAGCCAAGCTTGGCAAAATGGCTTCTATGGGCAGGTCTGACATGGCAGCCGGTCAAACAGGCTTAACTCTTTCCCGTCAAGCCCCGCCTTTATTGTTGTCTGCGGCGATCACAGAGACTAATAAAGTCAGCTCCTCATATTGCACTGCACAAAAAATGACCACGCGTATCATTCCAGTCGGGATTTTCGACCTTGCCGTGTTTGGCGCGACGGGTGATCTGGCCCAGCGCAAGATTCTGCCAGCCCTCTATCACCGTGACCAGGCCGGACAGATCCCGCAAAGCGCCCGCATCCTCGGCGTATCGCGGCGCGCCATGAGCGATGCCGATTATCAGGCCTTCGCCAGGAAGGCGCTCGAGGCTCATATCCCAGAGAAGGAACGCGACAAAGGTGAGGTCGATACCTTTCTCAAGCGCCTTTCCTATGTGGCGCTCGATGCCACCCAGGACAAGGGCTGGCATGGCCTGGCCGAAGCGCTGAAGCCGGGAGAAGACCGCATTCGCGTCTTCTATCTCGCCACCGCCCCTGATCTTTTCGGTCCGATCTGTGAGAAGCTCGGCAAGAACGGGTTGGTTACGCCAAAAAGCCGGGTGGTGATCGAAAAACCCTTGGGCAAGGACCTCGAATCGGCGCGCGCCGTCAATGATGCGATCGGCAAGGTGTTTCCGGAAAGCCGCGTCTACCGCATCGATCACTATCTCGGCAAGGAGACCGTCCAGAATCTGATGGCGCTGCGCTTCGCCAATGCGCTGTTCGAGCCGATCTGGAATGGCGATCATATCGATCACGTGCAGATCACCGTCGCCGAGACGCTGGGCGTCGAAGGCCGTGCCGGCTATTACGATACTGCCGGTGCGCTGCGCGACATGGTGCAGAATCACATGCTGCAGCTTCTCTGCCTCGTCGCGATGGAACCGCCGACCTCGATCGAGGCCGATGCGGTGCGCGATGAGAAGCTCAAGGTTCTCAAATCGCTGAAGCCGGTCGTCGCCAATAACGGCGCCAACATGACGGTGCGCGGTCAGTATCGCGCCGGCGCTTCAGCGGGTGGCGCTGTGCCGGGCTATCTCGATGAGCTGGGCTCGCCGACGAGCAAGACCGAGACCTTCGTGGCACTCAAGGCCGAGATCGGCAGCTGGCGCTGGAACAGCGTTCCCTTCTATTTGCGCACTGGCAAGCGCCTGCCCGCACGCGTCTCCGAAATCGTCGTCACCTTCCGGCCGATCCCGCATTCGGTCTTCGATGCCTCGGCAGGACCCATCGATACCAACCGCCTGGTCATCCGCCTGCAGCCCGATGAAGGGGTTAAGCTCTGGCTCATGATCAAGGATCCGGGTCCTGGCGGCATGCGGCTTCAGCATGTGCCGCTCGATATGAGCTTCGCCGAAGCCTTCGGCGTGCGGAACCCAGACGCCTATGAACGCCTTATCCTTGATGTGGTGCGCGGCAACCAGACCTTGTTCATGCGCCGCGACGAAGTGGAGGCGGCCTGGAGCTGGATCGATCCGATTCTTGACGACTGGTCAGAATCGACGGACTTGCCCAAGCCCTATACGGCCGGAACCTGGGGACCTGCTGCGGCAGTGGCATTGATCGAACGTGACGGCCGCACCTGGCATGAGGATGAAGCGAGTTGATTGCCGAGCGAAAGCTGTTCGCGACTAAGAAGGAACTTGCGGCCGGGCTGGCGTCGGATGTGGCGGCTTGCCTGTCGGGCGCCATCACCGATCGCGGCCAGGCGAAGCTCGCCGTCTCTGGCGGCACGACGCCCACAATCTTCTTCAATCATCTGGCGCGCAGCAAGATCGACTGGTCGCGGGTCACCGTCACGCTCGTGGATGAGCGTTGTGTTCCGGAAACCGATGAGCGCTCCAATGCCAAATTGGTGCGCGACCATCTGTTGCAGTCGAAAGCCGCGGCAGCGCATTTCGTGCCGCTGTTTCGCCGCGGCGGTTCCGACAAGCTCGGGCCGCTCTTTGGTCGCAGCGGCAACGACAAGCTCGGGCCTTTCGATGCCGTCATTCTCGGCATGGGAACCGATGGCCACACCGCGTCGTTCTTTCCCGGTGGCGACAATCTCGCCGAGGCGCTCGATATCGTGACGACGAAGCAGCTCGTGACGATGAAAGCGCCCGCCGCTCCGGAAACGCGCATCACTTTCACCCTGCCGGTGCTGCTCGACAGTACTTTTATCGCCCTTCACATTGAAGGCGCCGAAAAGCAGAAGGTTCTCGAAACGGCGGAAAAGGCCGGCCCTGTGAAAGACATGCCGATCCGCGCTTTCTTACGGGCGCGCGAACCGGTCATCCTTTACTGGTGCCCCTGATGAGAGAGCGCTACCGCGCAGCGCTCAGGGATGAGTAGGAGGCGTATCATGCCCGTTACCGAAAAGATTGCTGCCATTACCGAGAAGATTGTCGAGCGCAGCCATTCCTCGCGCCGGCGCTATCTCGAGCGCATCGAAAAAGCCCAGGAGAATGCGCCCCGGCGCTCGCGGCTTGGCTGCGCCAATCTGGCGCATGGCTTCGCCGCCTGCGGTCCCTCCGACAAGGCGATGCTGCGCGAAGGCGCCTGTTCAAACCTGGCGATCGTCACGGCCTATAATGACATGCTCTCGGCGCATCAGCCCTTCGAGCGCTTTCCCGACATCATTCGCGAAGCCGCGCGCGAAGCGGGCGCCACGGCGCAGGTTGCGGGCGGTGTTCCCGCCATGTGCGATGGCGTCACCCAAGGCGAAGCCGGCATGGAATTGTCGTTGTTTTCGCGAGACGTGATAGCGCTGTCAACCGCGGTTGCCCTGTCGCATCAGATGTTCGATGCCGCCGTCTATCTGGGCGTGTGCGACAAGATCGTGCCTGGTCTCATCATCGGCGCGCTCTCTTTCGGTCATTTGCCTTCGGTCTTCATTCCGGCCGGCCCCATGACGTCGGGCCTTGCCAATGACGAAAAATCGAAGATCCGCCAGCTCCATGCCGAGGGCAAGGTCGGCCGAGCGGCGCTGCTCGAAGCGGAGTCGCAATCCTATCACGGGCCCGGCACCTGCACCTTCTATGGCACGGCGAATTCAAACCAGATGCTGATGGAGATCATGGGCTTGCATCTGCCGGGAACGACTTTCGTCAATCCCAATACAAGTCTGAGAGACGAGATCACCCGCGCTTCGACCAGGCGGGCGCTGGCGATCACCGCGTCCGGCAATGACTATACGCCGATCGGCCGCATCGTCGATGAGCGCACCATCGTGAATGGCGTTGTCGGACTGCTCGCCACGGGCGGGTCGACCAATCACACGATCCACCTGATCGCCATGGCGGCGGCGGCCGGCATCCAGCTGACCTGGGAAGACATGGCGGAGCTTTCCGCCATCATCCCCTTGCTCACCCGCATCTATCCCAATGGCAAGGCTGATGTGAATCACTTCCACGCCGCCGGCGGCATGGGCTTCCTTATTCGCGAACTTCTCGGCGCGGGCCTGTTGCATCAGGATGTGAAAACGGTATGGGGTTCGGGGCTCGAGGGCTATCTCCTCGAGCCGCGTCTGCAGGAGGACGGTCTCGCCTGGGCCGAAGCGGTCAAGGAGAGTGGCGATGAGGCGATCCTTCGCGGTTGCGCTGCGCCCTTCGATCAGACAGGTGGCATCGCGGTTCTCGATGGCGATATTGGCCGAGCCGTCATCAAGAGTTCAGCCGTGCCGAAGGACCGTCACATTATCGAGGCGCCAGCCCGCGTCTTCCATTCGCAGGAGCGCCGTGGTCCGCTTCCAGGGGCCCAAGGCCAATGGCATGCCCGAACTCCACAAGCTCATGCCGCCGCTGGGCGTGCTGCGGGATCGCGGCCACCGTGTCGCTCTGGTGACCGATGGGCGCATGTCGGGCGCTTCCGGCAAGGTGCCGGCCGCCATCCATGTGACGCCGGAAGCCGCCGACGGCGGCGCCATCGCCAAGATCTGCGATGGCGACACGATCAGGCTCGATGCCGTAGCAGGCCGCCTCGAGGTGCTGGTCGATGCGGCAGAATGGGCATCGCGCTCAGCGGCCACCGCCGATCTGAGCGGCAATGATTTTGGCGTCGGGCGCGAGCTCTTCCTGCCCTTGCGCTCGCAGGTCAACCGCGCCGATGAGGGCGCCACGATTTTCCGGGTGCAATGATGCCCGATCGGCA
>VAZZ01000142.1 GCA_005884715.1 Alphaproteobacteria bacterium
CATCTTTTGTCCGCTTCAGTTTGAGTGTTTGTTTTGTTGTTGCTGCGTCGAAGCGGTTCACGCGGCAGATTTAAGCTCCTTTTTATCCACAGGGTTATCCACAGGCCGGCCGTCGCCGTCATAGCGCGCCAACAGCCGCGGCCCATGGAACACTGCCAAGCCACCGTCTGGATACTCACGCACTTTGACCCGCGCCTTGACGTAGTGAGCGCGGGCCCGGCTTTCCGGCAATTGGAGCCTGACACCCTCATAGGCGACGGTGTTGTCGCGCGCCACGATCCGCTCCTCCTCGATGCACAGGATCTCAGCAAGGTTTGCCGGATCGACAGCGACGAAGGCACTCTCGGCGAGCTCAGGCGGCCTGGCGAAGCGGGCATTATGGTCGGCCAGATAGACCTCGCTGATGAAGCGGTTGGCGGCTTTGATATCAGCCATGCCGGCAAGCTTCAGCTCCTTCGCCAAACGATCCTGGAGAGTGCCGAACATGCGTTCCGAGCGCCCGCGCGCTTCCGGCGAGTAGGCGGCAATGTGCTCGATGCCAAGCCGATCGAGCGCCCGGCCCACCTGGGTCAAGCGCTCTTTGTCGATCGCCTCGCCGGCCTTGGGGGTGAAGAAGTAGTGGCTGCCGCGATCGGTGTAGAGGCTGGACGGCAAGCCCTTCATTGCGAACACCTCAAGGCAGGCGCGCAACGTCGAGGCGGTGCCTTCTTCCCCGACCAGAAATGCCGAGTAGATGGTGCTGGTGGCATCATCCATCGTCACGATCAGATCAAGGGGCGGGGAGCCTGCCAGCCATTCCGCCCGACTGCCATCCTGATGCAGCATCATGCCCTCGCACGGCTTCCTCGGACGCTTGCGCCGGTGGGTTCCGCGCCGCTTTGCCCGCTCCACCAGCCCCGCCGCATGCAGCTGCGTCTTCACCCAGGTGTAACCCCAGTTGAACCCATGGTGCCTTTGCAGGCGCTCGTGAAAGTGCTTCACGTTCCAACCCCAGTACTGGCTGCGGTACTGATCGAGCATCCAGGCGATCTCGTCCACCGGCACCCGCCGCACCGAAGCTTTGCCAAGCCGCTTGTCAGCCAGACCAGCAAGCCCGTCTTCCTCGTAACGATCTCGATAACGGCGGAACTGCCGCTCCGACACCCCCAGCAGCTCTCCAGCTTCCAAACCCGACAGTTCCTTCCTCTCCCATCGGCTCAATACATCCCTGAATTTTTTCATCCTGCGATCCTGTAGCCATCCAGCCCGGTTCATCGATCCGCCTCCTCGCGGAGACAGAAAACCGGACAACTCGTGTGCTAC
>VAZZ01000148.1:0-9436 GCA_005884715.1 Alphaproteobacteria bacterium
GTATACAATCTGAGTCAAGCGGTGGAACCGCGAAAAGGAGAAGCACGGCTTTGACCCAGGTTCAGGAGACTGACGGGATGGGCGATCTCAGAATCAGCCAGGCGCCTAAGACCCTGCGCGAAATCGCGCTGGAACGGGTTCGCACCGCCATCCTGGAATTCCGCTTTCCGCCAGGGGCACGGCTCACCGAACGTGATCTGTGCGAGCAGCTCGGCGTCAGCCGGTCGGTCGTGCGTGAAGTCCTGCGCCATCTCGAGACGGAGGGGCTGGTGCAGACGATCCCCCATCATGGGCCGATCGTGGCCAAGCTCGATCGTGACGCCGCGGCCCAGATCTATGAGATCCGCGGACTTCTCGAAGCCTCGGCGGCGCATTCGGCCGCCGAACATGCCGATGCCGATGCGGTCGGGAAGATGGGTATCGCCATGGCCGATATCGAAAGCGCCTATGCTGCCGGCAACCATCGCGCGGTGCTCGCCGCGACCACACGTTTCTACGAGACCATGTTCCTGTGCGGCGGAAAATCGGTCGCCTGGGAGATGGTGCAACGGCTCAATGGCCGCATCAGCCGGCTCAGGGCGATGACCATCGCGTCCTCCGGCCGTCATGTGACCGGCCCAGCGCAAATGCGAAAGATCTTCGACGCCATCGCCCGTCACGATCCGCCGGCGGCCGCGATGGCATGCCGCGAACATGTGGCGAGAGCGGCCGACATCGCCCGGAAACTGCTGAGCGAACAGCCGGAAGACTGACGATCCCGTGACTAAGCTTGGTCCGCCATCCGGTCATGCTATGATGGCCGGATGTCCGGCAATATCCGCATCCTCGTTGTCGATGACGAGCCCCAGATCCAGCGTTTCCTCAAACTCGGACTCACTGCCGGCGGCTTCGCGGTGAGCGCCGCCACGACCGCCGCTGAAGCCATAAAGGCGATCGCCACTTCGGCACCCGATCTCGTTCTCCTCGATCTCGGCCTTCCCGATCTCGACGGCAAGGATGTGATCCGCCAGGCGCGGGCTTTCTCAACTGTTCCGATCATCATCGTCTCGGCGCGCGACCGCGAGGTGGAAAAGATCGAAGCGCTCGATCTCGGCGCCGACGACTATGTGAACAAGCCCTTCGGCATCGGCGAGCTTCTGGCGCGCATCCGTACCGCCTTGCGCCACCACGATCCGGTCGGCCATTCGGCAGCGGTGCTGAGCCATGGACAGATCACCGTGGACGTAGCCCAGCATCACGCGAGCAAGAACGGGGCCGCGCTCAAACTCACCCCCAAGGAATTCGACCTCCTGGCGCTCCTGATGCGCAATCCCGGCCGGGTCCTCACCCATCGACAGATCCTGACCTCCGTCTGGGGACCGGCACATGCCGAGGACCTGCAGTATCTGCGCGTGCTCATCGGCCAATTGCGCGGCAAGCTCGAGGACGACCAGGCCAATCCTCGCTTCATCCAGACCGAGCCCGGCATTGGCTATCGGATCGCGTCGGATTGATCGTTCAGAGCAAGTCCCGCCAAAGGCCTGCACCGGACCCGATCCGGGGTTGAGATCTTGGCGATAAGGATTTGCTCCAACATATTGATTTGGCGCGAATCCTTTTCGGCGAGGTGATTTCACCTCGCCGGGAAGCGCGCTAATCGATCCGGTACACGCGTTTCGCCGTGGCGGAGAGTATCTGATCCTGCGCGGCCATGGAATAACCAGCCAGCGCAGCGCGATAGGCTTCGATCAGCCCGTCATAGCTCGACCATAATTTTTCGATCGGGAAATTGGATCCGAAGAGACAACGCTCGGCGCCAAAGATGCCGATGGTTTGCCGCGCGATATCGCCGATCTCATCGCCATCGACCTTGTGAATGAAGGTGCCGAGGCCCGACAGCTTGGAGACGACATTGGGCTGGCGGGCGAGCTTCATCATCCCCTGGCGCCACGCCGCCCTGCCAATGGCGGTGAGATCCTCGAGCATGCCAGCATGTTGAAGGATGAAAACCGTGCCTGAGAATTCGGCCGCAAGTTCGGCTGCATCGGCCATCTGGCCGGCAAAGACCTGCAGATCGAAGCTCAGCTTGTAATCGGCGAGGCGGGCCATGTTGTGCCGGAACCGGGCCTCGCACATCAGATCGGGCTTCGCTGCGAAGCGATATTGCGGATTGTCATGCCAATGAAGCTGCATCCTGATGCCGCGCAGCCGGGAATACCGGCTGAGACGGTCAAGCTGCGGGCGAACATCCTCCACCATGAGATCGGCATAGCCGACAATGGCATTGGGCCAGCCCGTCTCGTCGGCCGTCTGCTGCACCCATTTCACTTCATCCTCGAAATGCTCCTTGGCCCAGTTAGCTTGGACATAGACCGAATGGGTCACGCCGGAATTCGCGATATCGGCAAGATATTCGCTGATCGGATAATCGCGGCGGATCGCTTCATAGGGGCCGAATATGCGGGGCAGCATCGGCCCCTCCAGCCAGGGCACATCCTTGCGGCGCCAGATGTGATGATGGGCATCGACGATCCCGGTCATGATTGGGATCCAAGTGTCAGCGTGTGATCGACAAGGCTTGCGATCGATGAGCCATTGCCGAGTCTGTCGAGATGGACAAGGATATCTTTCAGTGCCGCGGTCTCGGGGCGAAAGCGCGCATCGGCGGCCAGAGGCGTCAGCCAGGCCAGATACCAGGCGCGGTGCTTGATGCGCTGGACCGCTTCCCGCATGAGATCATGACCACCGCGCTCCAGGCCATCCGACAGGAACAGCACGACCGCACCGCGCAGCAAGGACGCATAGCGTGGATTGCCAATGAAGGTTCCCAGCGCCGCACCGATCCTGGTGCCGCCATCCCAATCATCGACCTCTGCAGAAGCACATTCCAGGGCCTTGGCCGGATGGCGATGCTGCAACGAATTCGTGATGCGCGTCAGGCGCGTGCCGAAAGTGAAGGTCTCGACCTTGTCCGCGAGATGGGTGAGCGCATGCGCATAACGCAAATAATCCTGCGTCTGCGCCTTCATCGAGCCCGACACATCGATGAGCAGCACGACCGGCCGGTGCAGCTTCCGGCGCCTGGCGCGCATCAGGCGGATGATGTCGCCATCATGCTCGACGATGCGGCGCATGGAACGGCGCAGATCCAGGCTCTGTCCCTTCTTGTCGGAGACTTTGCGGAAGCCGAGACGCCGCGGCAAAGTAGCAGGCGCATTCTTCTTCAGTCGGCCAATGGCCTCATCGTCGGCGTGGATATCGAACTGCCGAAGGCTCAGGCTCTCCTTGGCCGTGGCCGCCTTGCCGGAATTATTGGCCTCGCCCAGTTCCGGTGGATCGTTCTGGCCGCGGCCTCTGTCTTTGACCGGAGCATCCTCTTCGGGAAGGCTTTGGGCTGGCGATGCCAGAGCCGCCTCTTCGAAGAAGAAGGCGTGAAACAGCGCATCGAATTCAGTCTGCCGGTCAGGCGGCGGCGGCAATGTGGCATGAGCGGCGCGCCTGATGCTTTCGATGTCACGCGGACCCAGCAGACGCACGGCGCCCAGAAACATCACCACCTGCTCATGCGCGAAAGCGAAGCCATGCCGGCGGACAAAGCGGGTGAAGTCCACGAGAAGTGCCGCGGCTTGGGGAAGCTTCATGATCCGCAGGCCCTGGCTAGAAGCGCATCCAGTTCCGGACGCACCAGGCCCAGATCCTCCTCATCCTTGACCGCCACGCCGATCGAGCGGCGAAACGCCTCGGGCCAGCGGCCAGTGCCCTTCTCGAGCAGGCTCGCGGCACTGGCCCATTCGATCGCTTCCGAGATGCCGGGCGCCTTGGCGAGCGGCAGACGGCGCAAACCATTGACGGCATTGACGACCGCCCGCGCCGTACTCTCCACGACTTGCGGTGCCCGCAACATGATGATGCGGGCCTCGCGCTCGGCATCGGGATAAGCGATCGAGTTATAGACGCAGCGCCGCCGCAGCGCCTCATGCAGGTCGCGCGTGCGGTTGGAGGTCAAGATCACGAAGGGCGGCGATGCCGCTTTCAAGGTGCCGCGCTCGGGGATCGAAATCTGGAAGTCGGACAGGAATTCGAGCAGGAAGGCTTCGAATTCATGATCGGCGCGGTCGATCTCATCGATCAGGAGCAAGGTTCTGGTGGGCTCCTTGAGCGCCTTGAGCAAAGGCCGCTCGATCAGGAACTCGTCCGCATAGAGATCGGCATTGCTGTCCTGGCGCAGACTCAGAAGCTGGCGGGCATAATTCCACTCATAGAGGGCATGGCCGGCATCGATGCCCTCATAGCATTGCAGCCGGATGAGGTTGAGGCCAAGCGCTGCGCTCAGCGCCTTGGCGGCCTCGGTCTTGCCGACACCCGGCATGCCTTCCAGCAGCAAGGGCTTGCCGAGCTTGAGCGCCAGGAAGACTGCCGTGCTCAATTCCTCGCCGGACAGATAGAGCTCGCGCTCGAGGCGCTGGGCCAGGATTTCGGGCGATGCGATTGCGCCCTCAGACAAAGACTTTCTCTTCGACCAGGAAATGAAAACGGCTGGCGCAGTGCGAGGCCGCATCACCGCCCGCAGCCTTGCCCGCATCGGTCGCCATGGCAGCAAGGCGGGCTTCCGCACTGTCGAACCACATTTCGCTCACCGCATCATAGGGATTGTCCGGGCTTTCCTCCTTGGCGACATTCATGCGATAGCCGCGCAGGCGCGGGAGCTTCTGTGCCAGAAGCGGATGCTTCGCCTCAGCCCAATTCCGGAAATCGGCAAAGCTCAGATCGGGGCGGCGTTTCATCAGGGACATCACTTTGAACATTCAAATCTCCTTTCAATAGGGGGCTCTTGCATTCAGGGCCTGAATGCCGCGCAAGACTTTTTCGGGCGTGATAGGGAGCGAATCGACGCGGACGCCGACCGCATCGAAGATCGCATTGGCGATCGCCGGGATGGGCGAGTTCGCCGTCATCTCGCCGACACCCTTGGCACCATATGGACCATCCGCAGCCGGACGCTCGATGACGACATTCTCGAATTCGGGCAGATCGCCAGGCCCCGGCATCAGATACTGGTTGAAATCGACGGGCCCATGCGAGCGGTCGGGATAATAGGGCTCGGTCGTCTCATAGAGCGCATGCGACAGTCCCATCCAGGCGCCGCCGATGATCTGCTGCTCGACCATGCGCGGATTGAGCGCACGGCCGACTTCATAAGCGCTCTTGAGGGAGAGCACCCGGACCTCGCCCGTCTCAGTATCGACCTCGACTTCCGCCACGGTGCAGGCATGGGCGTAGCAGGTGGCGGGCGTCATCTTGCCGGTCTCGGGCTCAGGATATGAACGCGGCTGCAGGAAGATGCCGCGACCCGAAATCGTCTTGCCATGCTTGAAATGAGCGGCGAGTGCCGTGTTGAAGACCGAAATGGATTTTTGCGGGCTGCCCTTCACATGGATGTTGCCGGCGCCATCGGTCTGAAGGTCGCCAGAATCGACTTCGAGCTCCTCGGCGGCGACTTCGAGCATCACGGATTTCGCTTCCTTGGCCGCCATGATGATGGCATTGCCGATGCGATGGGTGCCGCGCGAGGCGAAGGTGCCCATGCAATGGGGACCCGTATCGGTATCGGCGGTGTCGATGATGACATTCTCGGTCGGCACGCCTAAGGTCTCGGCGCAGATCTGCGCCATCACCGTCTTCAAGCCCTGGCCCAGATCGACGCTCGACAAAGTGACGATGAAGCTGCCCGTCGTCGTCGCATGGACGAGCGCCTGGGAGGGATCGCCGCCCAGATTCATGCCGGTCGGGTAATTGACCGCCGCCATGCCGCGGCCGCGTTTCTTCGCCATGTCAGGCCTCCCGCTTTTCGGACGACATCGCTTTACAGCGTTCGGCGAGCGGCCAGTGCGCCAGATCGGACGCCGCCTTGACGCATTCGATGAGGGCGGCACCTTCCACCTGCTTGTGATGCGCCTTCATGTCGCCGTCGCGATAGGCGTTGAGGATGCGGAACTCCATCGGATCCATGCCGATAAGGCGGGCAAGCTTGTCCATCTGCACTTCGAGCGCGAAATCGCCAATGGTCACGCCGAAACCGCGCATCGCGCTTGATGGCGTGCGGTTGGTATAGACGCAGTGACAATCGACTGAGACATGTGGGATCGTATAGGGCCCCGGCATATGAGCGGCCGCCTTGGTGGTGCCATAGGGCGAATGGCGCGAATAGGCGCCAGCATCGACATAGAGCCTGACCTTGCGCGCCAGGATGCGGCCATCCCTGCTGAGGCCATCCTTGATATAGATGCGCTCGGCGGCGCGCGGCGATGAAACCTGCATCTCTTCTTCGCGCGTATATTCATATTTGACCGGACGTTTTGTCAGCATGGCGCTGAGGAAAGCGATGGGCTCGGTGATGACATCGACCTTGCCGCCAAATCCACCGCCCACCGCGAGCGTGAAATAGAGCGCCTGGGTATTGGAATAACAAGTGTAGCGGTCATTCTGGTCGGGCACCACGATGCAACCGGTGGTCTCGGTCGGTGCATGTTCGATCGGCGAGGACTGATACATTTCCTCGATGACATGATCGGCCGCGGCAAGGCCTTCATCGACATTGCCGAACCGCACGCGCCGGCAGTGATGGCCTTCATAGGTGAAGTAATTGCGGCCATGATATTCATTGACCAGTGGCGCTCCGGGCTTCAGCGCTTCCTCGACATCGAAGACCGCCGGCAATTCCTCGTAAACAACTTTCACCCTGCCGGCGCCGGCGCGCGCCGCCACTTCGCTGTCGGCGAGGACGGCTGCAACCTGCTCGCCCCTGTAGCGCACCTTGTCGAAGGCGAGCACCGGCTCGTCATTGGGCTCGACCTGGATCAGGCACAGGATCGTATAGATATTCTGCGGCACGTCCTTGGCGGTAAGGACGCGCAGGACACCCGGCACTTTGAGCGCCTTGCTCGTGTCGATCGACTTGATGCGGGCATGGTGATGCGGGCTCCTCACCATCTTCAGATGCAAGAGGCCGGCAAAGTTCCGGTCGGCATAATACTGGGTCTTGCCCGTCACATGACCCAGAACATCGGAGCGCCGGCGTGTGACGCCCACTTCGGTCAGGTCCTCGCGGCGCGCGTCCGTAAAATAGTCCTTGCGATATTCCATCACCTGTTGCCTCACGCGCTTTTCTTCATCTCTGCCCGCATCTGCTCGGCTGCCGCCAGCACCGCGGCGATGATCGGCTCATAGCCGGTGCAGCGGCAAATGTTGCCCGAGATGGCGTCGATGACGTCATCGCGGGACGGGCTCTGATTGCGATCGAGCAGGCTCTTGGCGGCCAGAATCATGCCGGGCGTGCAGAAGCCGCATTGGGCGGCAAAGCCCTCCATGAATGCCTGCTGCAGCGGGTGAAGCGCGCCATCCCTCGTCAACCCCTCGATCGTCGTGATCATCCGGCCGGTGCAGCGTTGCGCCAGAGTAAGGCAGGAAAGACGCGGCTCACCATCGATGATGACGGTGCAGGCGCCGCACGAGCCCTGATGACAGCCGGCCTTGGTGCTGTAGAGGCCGAGCTTGCCGCGCAGAACCGCGAGCAAGGTCGATCCGCTGTCGACGAATTCATTCTGCTCCTCATCATTGAGCGTGAACTGGACGGCAACCTTGGTCATGGGTTCTCCCCGTTAGGCAGCAAGCAGGCGTGCAAGATGGATGGGCACCACCTGCCGGCGATACCAGGCGCTGGCATAGGCATCATCGGCGGGCGATGCATCTTCCGCGATTTGGGCGGCGGCCGCTGCAATCGTGGCACTATCGAGGGAACGGCCTTCGAGAGCAGCTTCGGCCTTGTACGCGCGGATCGCATGCGAACCCATGGCGCCAAGCGCAATGCGGGCGCCAACCACTTTTCCGCCCCTGCGCGGGAGAAGGGCGGCGATGGTCACGACCGATGCGCTCACTGGCTTGCGGCGAACCGCCTTGGAGTAGCGAAAGCTGCCTGACGCCGGCAATGTAAAGGAGACCGAAACGACGAGACAGCGCTCAAGCTTCTTGCGCTGGCGAAAGAACACTTCGATGGGATATTTCTTCGCTGACTTGCCGTCATGGATCGTGATCTCGGCATCAAGCGCGAGCAGGGAAGCGGCCATGTCGCCATAGGGTGCCGGCGCAAAGAGATTGCCGCCGATCGTGGCCATGGCCCTGACCGCCGGACCGCCAATCGAATTGCACACCGGGTGGAGAAATTTGAGCCGCCGGTCGCGGGCGATCTCGGCCATCGTCACCATGGCGCCGAAGGTGGCCTTCTTGCCAACGACCGCAATCCGATCGAGGCCGAGCCTGTCCAATATAATGAGAGTGCCGTCCGCGCCCTGGCCATAATTCAGTTCCGCAACGGCGAGGGTGCCGCCCGCGACGATCATGGCACCCTTGGCCTGCAGCGCTGGAACAAGGCGTATCTGTCTGGCCGCCTCAAGCATGACGGACATTGCAACCTCCCAAATTCAATTGGCGCCTGACCGCGCGCTGAGCCAGTTAGTCCTTTCCATCAGACGTCCGGCCGCTTATTGTGCCGTGAAGCCTATTCTATCAATTATCAATAATCAATCCCGTTATGCTCACCCATTCAAAAGATCCCGCCCATTCGCTTAGCGGCCGCGTCCGCAAGACCCTGATCGAGCGCATCGCCACAGGCCATTACAAGAGCGGCGAAAGGCTGATCGAGATGAAGCTCGCCGAGGAATTCGGCACCAGCCAGCTTCCCATCCGCGAGGCTCTGCGCGATCTCGAAATGGCCGGCCTCGTCACCAGCAAGCCGCGGCGCGGATCCTTCGTGAAGCCCTTCGCCTCAGGCGCGCAGCGGGAAATCTATCTGGTGCGCGGCGCGCTCGAGGAGGCGGCCGCCCGGCTCGCCACCATGATGCTTGCCGCCGATGTCACGGCTTTGCAGAACGAGGTCGATGGCATGCGCGAGGCGGCGCAGAGCCACAATATCGAGCGGATGATCGACCACAGCATCCAGTTCCATCGCACCATCGTGGCGGCGGCCGGCAATGAATTGCTGCTCAAATTATGGGACTCGCTGCATCTCGAAATCCACACGCGCGTGACATTGTCGGAACCCGGCATCGACTTCATGGCAGCAGCGATCAGCCACCAGCCGATTGTCGATGCGATCAAGGCAGGAGATGTCGAACTCGCCTGCCGGCTGTCGCGCGAGCACCAGGCCTATTTCGAACACCGGCTCAATGTGTAAGGCACGATAACCCCAAGATGCCCTACAAACACTCTGAGGCGCGAGAGCGGGATGAGTTTGGATGGTGTCACCTTCTGCAACCCCTTCATGCTGAGGTGCGAGCAAAGCGAGCCTCGAGGCATCCGTCAGGATAGAGTGCGCTTGTTGCAGCAGACCCCTTCGAGGCCCGGCTTCGCCGGGCACCTCAGGCTGAGGGTTGTGGGTCGGGCTAAACTCAACATGCTCTAG
>VAZZ01000148.1:9444-10797 GCA_005884715.1 Alphaproteobacteria bacterium
CTTCGGATTCCCGTAGGATCATCGCGATCGGCTGAAAGGCAAGAGACACCATGGATTGGAGCTTTCCCTATGCCTCATCGCGCATGCCGGTGCTGGCGCGCAATTGCGTGGCGACGACGCAGCCTCTGGCGGCGCAAGCGGGCCTCGCCATGTTGGCCAAGGGCGGCAGCGCGGTCGATGCCGCACTCGCCACGGCGATCACGCTTACCGTCGTCGAGCCGGTCATGAACGGCATCGGCGGCGATGCTTTCGCCATCGTGCATGACGGCAAGAAGCTCCACGGTATCAATGCCTCGGGCCGCGCACCCGCCGGCTGGCATCGCCGCCGTTTCGGCGTCCTCGACAAGATGCCCGAAATCGGATGGGATACGGTCACCGTGCCGGGCGCTGTTTCAGGCTGGGCGGCACTGCATGAACACTTCGGCCGGCTTCCTTTCGAAACGCTGTTCGAGCCCGCCTTGCGCTACGCCAGAGACGGTTTCTTCGTCTCGCCGGTCATCGCGCAGATCTGGCAGAACCAGGCAGATAGGTTGCGCAATCAGCCGGGCTTCGCGGAAAGCTTCCTGCCGAATGGGCGAGCGCCAAAGGCTGGTGAACATTTCCGCTGCCCCGGCCAGGCGGCGACACTCGAAACCATCGCCCGCACGCGCGGGGAAGATTTCTATCGCGGCGGGCTCGCCCAGAAGATCACCGCGGCGGCGCGCACCGGCCACGGGGCGCTCAGCGCTTCCGATCTCGCCCAGCATGCCTGCGACTGGGTCGAGCCGATCAGCGTCGCTTTCGGCGACTATGACATCCATGAATTGCCGCCCAATGGCCAAGGCATTTCGGCCCTGATCGCTCTCGGCATTCTCGACCGCTGCGATATTTCAGGACTCGGTCCCGACAGCGCCGACTTCGTGCATCTGCAAATCGAGGCGACCAAGATCGGCATGGCGGAAGTGCGCGCCCATGTCGGCGATCCAGACGCGATGCGCGTTTCGGCCGCTGAGCTTCTTGGGTCCGGCCGGCTCGATGAGCATGCGCGGACCATTCACCGCGATCGCGTCGCGCAACCCGAGCCGCAGCGGCAATCCCTGCATGGCACGGTCTATCTTGCCGCTGCCGACCAAAACGGCATGGCCGTCTCCTATATCCAATCCAATTATCGAGGCTTCGGATCTGGCGTCGTCGTGCCTGGCACCGGCATTGCGCTCCATAATCGTGGCAACTGCTTCGTGCTCGAGGAGGGCCATCCCAATGTGGTTGGGCCGGGCAAGCGGCCGCTCAATACGATCATCCCGGGCTTCGTCACGCGCGGGGGCGAGACGGTCGCCGCACTCGGCGTGATGGGCGGATCGATGCAGCCGCAAG
>VAZZ01000146.1 GCA_005884715.1 Alphaproteobacteria bacterium
GATGCGCCCAGTCGGCACCGCTGCCCGACAGCGACAGGGCGATGAGTGCCAGGAGGGGGATGAGAACCGCGACACCACCCAGGAGTGCCCCGCCCGTGAGGAGGCGATGCTCCTCGAAGGAGGATATGGGGCGTCGGCGCCCCTTACTGAGTGCCGCAGCCTTCATTTCGGCTCCTGGTTTCCCCCTCTCCCGCCCTGCGGGAGAGGGTGGCCGAAGGCCGGGTGAGGGTGTGGCACAGATGCTGATGAATGCGTGATCTTATGGGGGCGGACAACGTGGGCTCGACCGAAACGGATCAGCGGTCGAACCGCGATTGCACCAACTCCCTCATCCGCCCGTCGGGCACCTTCTCCCGCAAGCGGGAGAAGGGAAAACTTGGTGAGGGCTCTCACGTCCGGGTTGAACCTTCAAGAGCCCGGGCCGTCGTCGAAGCCGACCTTGTCGACCATCTCGGAAGCGGCCTTGCGGTTCTTGGCGATCTCGGCGAGCGGCAAAGTGTCAGGCTTGAGGGTGCCCCAGGCCGATACGATGGCGGATGGCTGGATGCCGGGTTCGACCGGATATTCGAAGACCTGCTCGCTATAAAGCTTCTGACCCTTGTCGCTGGCCAGGAATTCCATGAGCTTCACCGCATTGTCCTTGTTGGGTGCGTATTTCGCCAGCGCCATGCCGGAGATGTTCACATGCGTGCCGCGGTCATTGGCATTGGGGAACAGGATCTTGATCGAGGCCGCCCATTCCTTCTCTTCGGGCTGCTTCTCATTCGTCTCCATCTGGCCGACATAATAGGTGTTGCCGAGTGCAATATCGCATTCACCGGCAAAGATCGCCTTTGCCTGTTCGCGATCGCCACCATCGGGCTTGCGGGCGAGGTTGGCTTTCACGCCCCTGAGCCATGCTTCGGTCTTCTCGAGGCCATGATGGGCGATCATCGAGGCGATGAGGCCGATCGTGTAGACATGCTGGCCGGAACGGGTGCAGATCCTGCCCTTCCATTTGGGATCGGCAAGCTCTTCATAGGTGATCGCGTCCTGTTTCACGCGCTCCTTCGATGCATAGATGACGCGGGCGCGCGTGGTGACGCCGAACCAGTTGCCTTGCGGATCGCGATATTGCTCGGGGATGTCCTTGTTGATTAGCTCATCGATGAGGGGCTGAGTGACGCCCTTGTCTTCCGCCGCCTGTATGCGGCCGATATCGACGGTGAGGATCACATCGGCCGGCGAATTCTGGCCTTCCTCGGCGATCTTCTCTTCGAGGCCCTTGTCAAGGAACAGGACATTGGTTTTGATGCCGGTATCGGCGGTGAACGCATCGAGCAGTGGCTTGATCAGCTCGGGCTGCCGGTAGGAATAGACATTAACGACGCTCTCGGCCATGGCGCTCGAAACCAGAAGGGCAGCACCGAATGGTACTGCGATGGCGAGCTTCAACAATTTCCCAAAGCACTTCATGAAGTTGCGTCTCATTATTCGACTATAACAGTAAGCAGTGCCGTATCGTAAATCCGACTATTTCTGTCGGATTTTTTTGCGGGAAAAACCCCGGAGCGTCAAGAAAAAACCGTGTTCGGTCAGCTATTTGGAAATGTTCTAAGACGGCGCCAAACCTTATGAACCCGGGGCATCATGACGATCGATCAGGCGCAAATCGAAGCGACGAAGGCTCTTCAAATCCTTGTGGGCTGGCTGACGAGCCCGCAATTCTACGCCCAGATCGGCGCCATTATCCTGGCAGTAGTGGTCGCCCATTTCGCCAACCGGCAAATCAAGACCAGGACGCCCTATTTCAGATGCGCGCCGGAGAAGGGGGCTTTGCTCAAGATCAGGCGCTGGATCTATAGCTGTCGCGATCTGCTCTTCCCCATCCTTGCCGTGCTGATGCTGGCGATTGCCGTCCAGGTGCTCGAAAGTGTGGTCTCATCCTCCTGGCTTGCCCGCATCGCCCAGAGCATCGCCGTCATCGCCGTCCTCTATGCCGCCATCAACCGCTTCATCACCCATCCGCTCGTCAACGCGGCGGCGCGCTGGATCGGCATCCCGATCGCCACGCTGCAGGTCTTCGGTATCTTGGGCGAATTCACCGTCTATCTCGATTCGATCTCGCTCGAGGCCGGCAATATCAGGCTGTCGCTCTTCACGCTCGCCAAGGCCGCGATCTTTGGCGGCATCCTGTTCTGGCTTGGCCGGCTCTCCAACGATGCGGGCCAGAGGGTGATCCGCAAGCAGGAAAAGCTCGATATTCCGACCAAAGAACTGCTCGCCAAGATATTCCAGATCGTCCTCTTCGTACTGCTGTTCATCCTGCTGCTGCAGGTGCTGGGCCTCGATCTGACAGCGCTCACCATCTTCGGCGGCGCGCTCGGCGTCGGTCTTGGTTTCGGCCTGCAACAGATCGCCTCCAACTTCATCTCCGGCATGATTCTCCTGTTCGAGCGCTCGATGAAGGTCGGCGACTATGTCGAGCTCGGGAGCGGCATGGGCGGCACGCTGAGCGAGATCAACATGCGCTCCAGCACGCTGCAGACCGGGGACGGCAAGGACATCATGGTGCCCAACGAGAAATTCATCACCTCCGCCTTCGTCAACTGGACGAAATCCGACCGGCAGCGCCATGAAGTGATATTCTCGGTGCCCTATGGCAGCGATATCCACAAGATACCGGAACTGATCATCGGTGCCGCCGCACGCCATCGCCATATCCTGGCCAAGCCTTCGGGTCCGGCCTGCGAAATCAGGCAGTTCGGCGAGAAGGGCATCCAGTTCGCGGTATCCTACTGGGTCGCGGGCACCAACGGCTATCTCTCCGAAGTCCATTTCCTGGTGTGGGATACCCTCAAGGCGGCGGGGATCGCTCTGGTTCCAATAAAATGAGGCGTCCCTTTGCTTGACACCCGCTTAGGGCTGCCCTATCACCGCGCCACGCCAAAAGCGGGTGTAGCTCAGTTGGTTAGAGCGTCGGCCTGTCACGCCGAAGGTCGCGGGTTCGAGCCCCGTCACTCGCGCCATTTCAGGCGCTAATTCCGCTGTTTTCGAGACCAATGTGCTTTCTCGCCCGCGATGCGGGTGAGGGATCCGTCAGGCGGCGGCTTTCCGCGCCGTACGGGGCTTCGCTTTTCGGCGAGCCATCCGAACGCGACGTACAGGCTTGAGGGTCATCCCGACTGCTGCCATGACTTTGGACACGGTCTCAAAACTTGGATTGCCCGTCCCAGAGAGGGCTTTGTAGAGTCCTTCGCGGTTGAGGCCTGTCGCTTTTGCGACTTTCTGCATGCCCTGGGCTCTGGCTACATCGCCCAGTGCTTTGATGACAACGCGGGAATCATCGCCATAATCTTCAAAGATGGCTTCGAGGTAGGCCTCGATATCTTCAGGGGTACGCAGAAACTCGGCGGCATCGTATGGGGCGGCGATCTTGCCGGGATCAACATTCTTGCCGGTGGTTTTCTCGCTCATAGCTTTTGACCTCTCCAAAATTCAGCATATTCCTTGGCCTTGCGGATGTCGGCAACCTGTGTGGACTTATCGCCCCCCATCAGGATGACCGTCTTCTTCAGGACCACATAGTACACCCGATACCCGGGGCCGAAATCGAACCGCATTTCATAAAGACCTTCACCAATAGACTTGGCATCGCCAGGATGGCCGGTGATTTCGAAAGTCCGGAGTTTGGCGCCGATGCGACCTCGGCCCTTGATGTCTTTCAGACTGTCGATCCAGCTCGCATAGGCTTGGGTCCGGATGAAATCGGCCATAAGAGTTCGTAGGTTATAGACGACAATATGTCAACTTTAATCTACGGACTAGTGCGCGGACAGGAGCCTGATCAACGGGCAAAAATTTCCCGAACAGCAATGTATCTCGCCGGGCGAGCTCGTTCAGCACTCAATGTGCAGATTCAATGTGCGAATGAAGAATCGAAAGGTGCCCCTTTCGCGTTTCACCAGACCATTGTGTGCCCATGACAAAGTGTCACAAGGATCCTTTCCCGACGCCAGTTTTGGAATTGGTCTAATTGGCTTGCAGTGCAGCATATGGTGCGCTACCACGGCAACGAAAATAGCCCGCTTCGCTGGGGCAAAAGAGGCACAGGGACATGCCCGAACTGTTCAGAGACTATCTGCCCGTCGTCATCTTCATGGCCGTTGCCGGCGCGATCGCGCTCGCCTTGATGGCTTCGGCGATCGTCATCGCAGTCAGAAAGCCCGATCCGGAAAAACTCTCGGCCTATGAATGCGGCTTCAAGGCGTTCGATGATGCGCGCATGAAGTTCGATGTGCGATTCTATCTGGTCTCCATCCTCTTCATCATCTTCGATCTCGAAGTCGCCTTTCTGTTCCCTTGGGCGGTGTCGCTGGGCAAGATCGGCCTCTTTGGCTTCTGGTCGATGATGATCTTCCTCGCCGTGCTCACCATCGGCTTCATCTATGAATGGCGTAAAGGAGCCCTCGAATGGGATTGATCGAGACTCCAAAGGCCGGGCAGGGCCTCGTGACCCCGTCCCAGCAGCAATATTTCACCACTGTCAATGCCGAGCTCGCCGACAAGGGCTTCCTTGTCACCACATCGGATGATCTCATCAACTGGGCCCGCACCGGCTCCTTGATGTGGATGACCTTCGGCCTCGCCTGCTGCGCGATCGAGATGATGCAGGTATCGATGCCGCGCTATGATGTCGAGCGCTTCGGTTTCGCGCCTCGGGCGTCGCCACGCCAATCGGACGTCATGATCGTCGCGGGCACCTTAACCAACAAGATGGCGCCGGCTCTGCGCAAGGTCTATGACCAGATGCCCGAGCCCCGCTATGTGATCTCCATGGGCTCCTGCGCCAATGGCGGCGGCTACTACCATTATTCCTATTCGGTGGTGCGCGGCTGCGACCGGATCGTACCGATCGACATCTATGTGCCGGGCTGCCCGCCGACGGCGGAAGCGCTGCTCTACGGCATCCTGCAGCTGCAGAAGAAGATCCGCCGCGTCGGCACGTTGGAGCGCTAGTCGCAATGTCGGATATGCTGAAGGCACTGAGCGCTCATATCGCGGACCGGCTTGGTCCGGCCATTCTCGCCAGCGCCATTTCCCATGGCGAACTCACCATCGAAGCCGAACCCGCCCAGATCGCCACCGTCATGCGTTTCCTGCACGATGACGCCGAATGCCGCTTCGTCTGCTTCATCGATATCTGCGGCGCCGATTATCCTGAGCGCGAGAAGCGCTTCGACGTGGTCTATCATCTCCTGAGCCCTTACAAGAATCAGCGCATCCGCGTGAAGGTGAAGGCCGACGAGATGACGCCGGTGCCGAGCGTGATCGAGGTGTTTCCGGCCGCCGACTGGTTCGAGCGCGAGGTCTTCGATCTCTACGGCGTGCTGTTCTCCGGTCATCCGGATCTGCGCCGCATACTCACTGATTATGGCTTCGCCGGTCATCCCCTGCGCAAGGATTTCCCGCTCACCGGCCATGTCGAAGTGCGCTATGACGATGAACAGAAGCGCGTCGTCTATGAGCCGGTGAAACTCGTCCAGGAATTCCGCAAATTCGACTATCTGTCGCCCTGGGAAGGTACTGACTACATCCTTCCCGGCGATGAGAAGGCGAAATCATGAAGGATAGCCTCAAGCCGGGGGTGAGCCACCGCTTCGTCTACCGAGTGCCGCGCGAGAAGACGGTGCCGTTTCTCTATCCCGAGGCGCCCGCTTTCCAGGCCATGCCCGAGGTGTTTGCCACCGGCTACATGGTCGGCCTGATGGAATGGGCGTCGGTCGAGCTGCTGAAGCCCCATCTCGATGAGGGCGTCGAAGGGCGCCGGGTATGGTTCAAGATCCACGCCAATGATGGTGTCGACACCATCGGCGAGGGCCGCCACGAAAGAGCGGTCGTGATCTGGAATAAGTTCAACGCGCGTGTCGCCGAGAAAGCGGTGAAGCAATGACCACGGCCGAAGCCGATATTCGCAACTTCACCATCAATTTCGGGCCGCAGCATCCAGCCGCCCATGGCGTCCTGCGTCTCGTCCTCGAGCTCGATGGCGAGGTGGTGATGCGCGTCGACCCGCATATCGGCCTCCTGCACCGCGGCACCGAAAAGCTCATCGAGCACAAGACCTATCTCCAGGCGGTGCCCTATTTCGACCGGCTCGATTATGTGGCGCCGATGAACCAGGAGCACGCTTTCGCGCTCGCCGTCGAAAGGCTGCTCGGCATCGCCGTGCCGATGCGCGGCCAGCTCATTCGCGTGCTCTATTCCGAGATCGGGCGGCTCCTGTCGCATCTTCTCAATGTCACGACGCAGGCGATGGATGTCGGAGCACTGACCCCGCCGCTCTGGGGCTTCGAGGAGCGCGAGAAGCTGATGGTGTTCTATGAGCGCGCTTCCGGCTCGCGCATGCATGCCGCCTATGTGCGCCCGGGCGGCGTGCACCAGGATCTGCCGCAGAAGCTCATCGACGACATCGGGACCTTCTGCGAGCATCATCCCGAGGTGCTGGACGATATCGAGGGGCTTCTCACCGACAACCGCATCTTCAAGCAGCGCAATGTCGATATCGGCGTGGTCAAGCTCGATGACTGCTTCGCCTGGGGTTTCTCAGGCGTGATGGTCAGGGGATCGGGTGCTGCCTGGGACCTGCGCAAGGCGCAGCCCTATGAGTGCTATGGCGATCTCGATTTCGACATTCCGATCGGCAAGAACGGCGACTGCTACGACCGCTACCTGATCCGCGTGGAAGAAATGCGCCAGTCGGTGCGCATCATGAAGCAGTGCATTGAAAGGCTGAATGGCGCGCAAGGCAAGACGCCGATATCGTCAATGGACGGCAAGGTCGTGCCGCCCAAACGCTCCGAGATGAAGCGCTCGATGGAATCCCTCATCCATCATTTCAAGCTCTACACCGAGGGCTACAAAGTGCCGCAAGGCGAGGTCTATGCCGCCGTCGAGGCGCCGAAGGGCGAATTCGGCGTCTATCTCGTATCCGACGGAACCAACAAGCCCTATCGCTGCAAGATCAGGGCGCCGGGCTTCGCCCATCTCCAGGCGATGGATTTCATGTGCCGCGGCCACATGCTGGCCGATGTCAGTGCGGTGCTGGGCTCCCTCGATATCGTGTTCGGTGAGGTTGACCGATGAGCGTGCGCCGTCTCGATCCTGTCCAGCCCGAGAGCTTCGCCTTCACGCGCGAGAATCTCGCCTGGGCCCGGGAGACGATCAAGAAATATCCGGAAGGCAAGCAGGCTTCCGCCGTCATTCCGCTTCTATGGCGCGCCCAGGAACAGAATGAAGGCTGGGTGCCGAAGCCGGCGATGGAATATATCGCCAACATGCTCTCCATGAGCTTCATCCGCGTCTATGAGGTCGCGACCTTCTATACGATGTTC
>VAZZ01000147.1 GCA_005884715.1 Alphaproteobacteria bacterium
AGGGCGATGACCTCGTGCGCCAAGCCTTCGGCGCCGAAATTTACGCGCGGCTACAGAAGATCAAACGGAAATACGATCCAACCAACCTTTTCCGGATGAATCAAAACATCGACCCCGGGACGGTAGCTACCAGTGGCAAAATACCAATTCCGCAATCAGTCGATGATTTCTCCCGCTGACAATGCGCTAAACTAAAGCGACTTAGACCCCGCCATTATCGGGATCGTTTCGCCGCAGATGAGGTCCGATGCGATCACTTCTTCGGGGCGACCTTCTTGCCTTTGCTGCGGGCTTCCGACAGGCCGATCGCAATCGCCTGCTTCTTGCTCTTGACGGTCTTGCCACTACGGCCGCTTTTGAGCGTACCCTCCTTGCGCTTGTGCATCGCCCTCTCGACGTCTTTTGAAGCGCTCTTTGAAGTCTTGCGTGCCATGGTCCATCTCTTTCAGATACCAAAGGTCTCCAGCAACGCAAAGCACAGTGACAAAGTTCCGATCTGCGCCCTGCAACCGGTGTTTCACGCAAGCGAAGCACATCATGCACGCTGTTTCTAAAGCGCCGTGAACCCGCCATCGATCAGGATCGTCTCGCCGCAGACGAGGTCGGATGCCGGCGAGGCGAGATAGAGCACGCAGTCGGCCACTTCCTGAGGCTTGCCGAAGCGGCCGAGCGGGGTGCGATCAAGCATAGGCTTGCCCTTGGCCGGATCGCCCCAGACCTGCTCGCCCATGGGGGTCAGGATGATCGTCGGGCAAATGGCATTGGTCTGGATATTGTGCTTCGCCCATTCGGACGTCATGACCTTGGTCAGCATGTTGAGGCCGCCTTTCGAGGCGGAATAGGCGGCATGGCCGTCGATCGCAACGATGCCGGCCTGCGATGAGATATTGATGATCTTGCCCGAACGCTGGGCGATCATCTTCGGCGCCAGTTCCCTGGCGAGAAGAAACGGTGCCCTCAGATTGACGGCCATCGTCTGGTCCCAGTCCTCTATCGAAGCCTCGAGCAGCGTGTCGATCAGGGCGATGCCGGCATTGTTGACCAGTATATCGATGGTGCCGAAGGATTTGAGCGCCTGCTGTGCGGCCCTGACCGGGCCTTCGGTGGTCGCGAGATCGCCAGCAATGGTCACGCATTTGCGGCCCTGGGCTTCCACCGCCTTCTGCACTTCGGCAAGGCCCGCCTGATCGCGCCCGACGGCGGCGATATCGGCCCCCGCATCGGCCAGCACCTTGCAGATCTCAAGGCCGATGCCCTTGGTGGCACCGGTCACCAGCGCCGCCTTGCCGGCGAGCGAGAAAGTTCAGGCAGGAGACCGGGGCGGTATTTCTGCAGAACGAACTGCAAGAGTAACCCGATCAGCAGCATGCGGATATAGGACGATCGTGTGGCAAGTTCCGCCGGCAGCCGGTTGGCGAAGATCTCGGTCATTGACCAGATCGCCCAGACGGAAAGCGCGCCGAGGATGGCGCCCTTATTGTTGCCGCTGCCGCCCGCCATCAGCATCACCCAGACCAGGAAGGTGATGAGCAAAGGCTCGGTCGCCTCGGGCGACAGAAAGCGGAAATAATGAGCACTCAGCGCTCCCGCCACCCCCATCAGCGCCGCACCGATGACGAAGGTCTGCAGCCTGAAGGCATCCACATCCTTGCCGACGGCGCGCGCGGCATCCTCATTGTCGCGCACGGCGCGCAAGGTGCGCCCCCATGGGCTGTCATAGAGGCGGTTGCAGACCAGATAGACGAGGGCGACAATCAGCCAGACGATGACGAGATAGAGGATATCGGCGGCGCGACCCTCGAGGAGGCCGTCAAAGGGACGCGGGATATTGGTGATGCCGAGACTGCCATTGGTGAGCCAGTCCTCGTTGACGATCACCATGCGCAGGATCTCGGCGATGCCGATCGAGGCCATGGCGAGATAGTCGCTCTTGAGCCTGATGCAGATCCGGGCCACGGCCCAGCCGGTGATGCCGGCCGTCATGGCGGCGGCAAGAATCCCCAAGGGTACCGGCAGTTCGAAGCCCCCGACATGCGTCTCGCTGGGCTGGGCGGTCAGAAGTGCGGATGTATAGGCGCCGACCGCGAAGAAGCCGGCAATGCCGGCATTGAACAGGCCGCCGAAACCCCATTGCACATTGAGGGCCAGGCACAGAATGGCATAGATGCCGCCGAAGATGAGGAAGGCGACCAGATAGAAGAGAAGGCCGATCGGATCCATCAGAAGAGCCTTCCCCTGAGCAGGCCTTGCGGGCGGAAGATGAGCAGGACCACCATGATGAAGAAGGCAGTCGCCGTCTTGTAGCTCGGATTGATCAAGGGCTCATCGGTGATCCACGGGTAGGAAGAGAGCTCCTCGACGAGCGCAATGACCATGCCGCCGAG
This sequence comes from Alphaproteobacteria bacterium, assembly GCA_005884715.1. Taxonomy (GTDB): domain Bacteria; phylum Pseudomonadota; class Alphaproteobacteria; order Rhizobiales; family Aestuariivirgaceae; genus Taklimakanibacter. The sequence goes on from VAZZ01000147.1 coordinate 2,385, forward strand.
AAGGGCGCCCATCGGCTTGCCGATACCGCCCAGTATGGCGGCGGCGAACATCGGCAGGATTAGGTTCCAGCCGAGATTGGGGTGGATGTTGGTGTCGAGACCGGAAAGGACGCCCGCAACGGCGGCGAGGCTCGCGCCAATGATCCAGGTGGAGCGCATGGAGCGCCCGGTCCGGGTGCGCGACAGGAAGTAATGAAGCGCGATAGCGGACAGAACGATGATCGCGATAGATTCGACGTGGAGCAGGGAAACGCGAAACAAATCAAAGACTACGAGTGGTTTCTGCACACCGCGGATGAATACCTCGTTCTGCGAGCCCCAGATGAGCTGGACGGACGAGCGGAAGATCAGCGCCACACCGAAGGAGGCGATCACGGTATAGATGGTCGGCAATTCGCGCAGCGGCTTGTAGAAAACCCTGTCGACCAGGAGTGCTGCCAGGATGGCGAAGGCGATGCCGACCGGGAGCGCCAGCAAGGGATGAAGGCCCAAGGCCCATACCGCCGTCAGCGTGGCATAGGCGCCGAGCGTCATCACATCGCCATGAGCGAAATGGGCAAAGCGCAATATGCCGAAGATCATCGAGATGCCGATGGCGCCCAAGGCATAGATCGAGCCCAAGGCCAGACCGGGGACCAGATAGAAATTGATGAACTCGATCATGAGTCGGAGCCGATAGAAGAAGCGAACCCAAAGGCCGGATGAGGGCTCTTTCGTGCAATGTGACTAATCTCAACCCGTATCCCTTGCGGAGACAAAGAGCCCTCACCCGCCCTTCGGGCACCCTTGTATCTGGAAACTGTCGTCGAATTCTGTTCAAGGATCGACGTAGCGAGGGGCTTGGCGGCCGCCAGGCCCCTCGCTCGGCGATGTCGCCCGTCCACCCTCCGGCTACAACCGTGGGAGAGCTTGGGATCTTCGCTGTTCTCACGCACGACCGAAAAGTCGCTGGTTCGCAAACGCAAGAACAAGGCAGGTTACCGTGACCAAGACTATCTGTGGAGTAGATATTTCGAAGAAGCACCTCGATGCCCGCATTGTGCCGGGTGAGGCCGTTGCCCGCTTCACCAACGATGCCGCAGGCATTGCCAAGCTTGCCGCCTTCTGTGGCGAGCACAAGGTGGAGCTGGTGGTGATGGAGGCCACCGGCGGCTACGAACGCCTGGCCTTCACACTGCTGTGGGAGGCGGGCGCGGCCTGTGCCATCGCCAATCCCAGAAGTGTGCGCCAGTACGCCGAGGCGATGGGCTTCCTCGAGAAGACCGACCGGATCGACGCCTTCATCATCGCCCGCTTCGCTCATAGCAAGGGGCTCAAGCCGACGCCGCCCTCCAGCAAAATCCAATGCCGTCTCAAGGGTTTGGTCGTCAGGCTCCGGCAGCTGACCGACGATCTCGTCGTCAACAAGCAGCGCCGTCACCAAGTCGAGGATGAAGAGATCAGAGCCACCTTCGATGACATCATCGCCCTCATCAAGCGCCAGTCGCGGCGTCTGGAAGGTGAGATCGCTTCGCTGATCGACGATGATCCGCTGTGGGCCGTCCTCGACAAGACCTTCCGCACTGTGAAAGGCGTTGCCGATCGGACCGTGGCTCGCATCATGGCGGAATTGCCTGAGATCGGAACCTACGACAACAAGGCCATTTCCAAGCTCGTCGGCCTTGCTCCGCTGGCCCACGACAGTGGCAAGAAGAACGGCAAACGCTCGATCCGCGGCGGACGCAGCGGGGTGCGCTCCATACTCTTCCTCGTCGCCGACATAGCCAGGCGCTATGATCCCAGCCTTGCCGACTTCCATCGTAGGTTGGTGGCAGCCGGAAAACCAAAAATGGTCGTTCGAGTTGCTCTTGCTCATAAGCTCCTCGTCCGCCTCAATGCCAAAGCA